>CAZDUP010000193.1:0-5219 GCA_964508625.1 uncultured Thermodesulfobacteriota bacterium | reverse complement strand
AGGTGTGCGTGCCAGGGACTATCATGAACTCGTCATAGACGTACGAGGCCATGTCCTTTTTAAGGCCTGTCGGCGCGTAGGATTTGTCCAGCACATTCTGCCCGTCCACGAATAGCTCGACCATGACCGGGTGCCTTTCGCGCGGGCACCTGGCGAGCTTCTCTATGTTCATCTGGACCTGCCTGGTGTCCTTCAGCTCCTTCCTGTACCTCTCTCCCTCGCTCTTGACCAGTCCGGTCTCGTCGCAGTCAGCGACCCTCTGGCCCGTGTGCTTGAAGGCCACCTTGAGCATCGCGTCATCGGGCCTGAAATGCGAATACGATATATCGGAGAAGATATATATCGGCACGGAGAGGAGCAGGAATATTATGAGCGATTTCGCCACGGCATAGGGCGATACGGGCTCCCTCTTTTTGGCGACGATTCCCTCACGTGCCTCCCTCTCCTTGTTCTTCTTCCATTCCCTCCAGAGGAATATCGCCACGGGGATGAGGAACGCGAAGAGGGTTATTAGTATGACTGCCATATGCTTTACCCCTTCCTGCCGGAGAGCCCCTCGCGGAACTCATCGAGCTCGTGGAAGAACTCCTTACGCTCGACCGACGAGAGATAAACGGTCCGTATCCTCTCCCTGTCGAGGGACTTTTTCACCACAGGCGGCCTCGTGCCGCCCAATCTGCCGGTGAACCATTCATCGCCCTTCCTGTAATGGCAGTCGCCCTTCCTGCAGCTCGCGACGAATATGCCGTCCATGTTGATGGATTTCTCAAAGGGTATCGAGAGCATCGAAGGCTGGAGCATGCCTATGCAGGGCAGGCTTACTACCCTCGCCCACTCATATCCCTTAAGCCTTCCGCCCTCGGTCAGCCCTTCGAGCCACGCTCCCTTTGCGCATGCCAGGATGATTACCTTTGCGCCGTCCCCCTGCTCCTTGAGCTCTGCACAGAGCCTTCTTATCTCGGCCTTTACGTAGTCCTCTGTCATGTCCGGCAGGTTAAGCGCCTTGTAGTCGCAGGAGCCCATGCAAATGCCGCAGCTCGCGCACCTCTTCGGATATATTACGGCTTCGAGCGGATACGGCAGGCCGTCCGTCCTCTTCCTCATGGATATGGCCTGGTACGGGCAGTCCTCCATGCAGAGCTCGCATCCTACGCAGTTGGATAGCGTGAGCTCCACCGGCGGCTTTCTCTTCGTCCTCGTGAGCCACGGCACCACGGCCAAAGCCAGCGTCAGGGCCGCTGTAAATGCCCATAGCTGGTGCGCGCTCATGAAATTCAGGAGCGGGAAGATGAACATGTAGAACCAGTCGAACGGCACTGACTCGACGAGCCGCTTGACCTCTGCTGGCGGCGCGCTCACGGCCGGCTTTATGAACGAGAGCGCGATGAGCGCTATCATGATGGAATAGGCAAGCGCCCTGGGCGGGTTTATGATCGCGCGCGTCACCCTGGCGAGGTGTATGAGGATGAGGATGAATATGAAAAATATCGTCGAGAAGTGGATGAAGAGTATAATATAGAAGAGCTGGTCAGTGAGGTTCTCCACCCGGGCGAAGTTCAGGCTCAGGGGCAGGCCGAATATCGGTATGTTCTCGAGCATGTGCGCCGAGAGCGTCGCGATGAGCTTTGCCCTTTCGTCCCAGACCATCCAGTAGCCGAATATGCCCCCGCCTATAACGGCCCACGCTATGCCTATGCCAGAGACCCACGCCAGCCATCTCCAGTGGCCGTAGCGGTCGAGCATGTAGCAGCGCAGGGCATGGAGCACCATCACGAGCACGAGGGCGTCCGAGGCGTACCTGTGGAGGCTCCTCATGATGCCCCCCAGATACCACTGGTTCACGGTCATGTTCTGCACTGAGAGGTACGCGCCCTTTGCGCTTATGCTGTAGAAGAGGAAGAGGTATATGCCGGTGACGAGAATGATCCACAGGAAGAAGATGCCTATGGCGCCCAGGTAGTAGAACGGGTTGTTCTCAGGCCCGGTTATGTTGTTCACGAGCGACTCCATCCTGAGCCATAGCCCCTTGAGGCCAGTCGGCCTGGTGAAATCCCTCATCGCGTCGCGGGACTCGATTGCCCCTCCTGCCTTCTGTTCCGTCATTTGCCTTCCTTCTTTGAGATTCTCTTCATGGCCCTCCTGCCCCAGACCGCGTAAACGATGACAGCTATGATAATCGCCTGCAGCCCTATGCTCACAAAGACAGGGTAGTCGAGCACGTACTTGCCTGAGTACGGGTCGTACCTGTAGCAGAAGAACTTTATCTTGTCCACCATCGAGAGGCCCCTGCCGCCCTCGGCCTTGCCCTCGATGAGCTCCTCAAGCCTCAATACCATTGTCTGCGGCTGGGTGCGCAGACTATAGACCTGCCTGTAGATGGTACCGTCGGGCTTGACAACAGTGACCATGTCCATGTGGTCAAAGCTGCCGTCGTCCTGCTTCACGCGGAAAAAGCCGGTCTCGTCGAGAAGCCCGGTTATGGTCTCTTCATCGCCTGTAGCGAACCTGAAGCCGCGGAAGTCATCGGCAAACCGTCTCGCGTATTCGTTCACGGCAGCCGGTGTGTCGTTGGCAGTGTCAAAGGCTATTGTCAGAACCTCAAACCTCTTCCCGTACTTTGTCCGGGCGCCGTCAACGGCCTTCTTCAATTCCATTGTAATTGTCGGGCAGACCTGCGGGCAGGTCGTGTAGACGTAGCTCAGGACAAGGGGCTTGCCCTTGCCGAAATACTCCGAGAGCTTGAACTCTACCCCGTCCTGGTCGATAAGCGTATAGTCGCCGAGCTTTTTCCCTTCCGCCTTTACTGAATTGTCGACCGCATTCTTCAGTATGACAGGGTCGAGCTGAGGGGCTGCCAGGGCCTGCCACGGAAAAAGGACAAGGATTAACATGGCAGAGACGAGATTTTGAATCGTTCTCAAATGAATGCCTTTCGCGTCCATGTGCTCAATGATATAGCCGGACAGGTGCGTAGCGTATGACTTTTATCATCGAATGATACAGTTTCGCAATTTTGAATATATGTCGCCCAAATAAGGCCCGGGTGCTGCCGGGCTCTCAGGATATTTAGAGGATTATATCACAGATACCTGAACGAAATACATATCAGGCAAAAACTCTTTGGCGGGTTCAGCGTTGCACCCTGAACCCGTCGTAATACATGGCGACAAAAATTTAACATCGAGGCTGCTCAAAAAGTCCAGATGCGAGGCCCCAGTCAGATTGGGGAGCGAGGAATGAGGCGTACTCTTCATGTACACCACAGTGACCGCCGCGACTCGACAAGCAGATGGGCCTTATTTCATGGCCAAAAAAAAGGGGGCTGCCCTGACGGGCAGCCCCTCTGAGAGATAATAGATAGACGGTGCGTTTTACTGCTCAATCTTCTTGCCGTAGATAATGGAGCCGAACGAGAGGACGATGTAGAGCACTCCGCCAGTGACAGCGAGAAGTCCGCCCACGCCCATCATCGAGAGGAAGAGGTCTATGGACGGGTCAAAGGTGAAGGAGAAGGGCGCGCCTGAGAAGGTGATGTCATAGTGCCTCCTTGGTACGCCGAAGGAGCCCGCTGACATCATGCCTATTGACAGGAGCGCGACTCCGACGCCGTAGATCCACGGCTGAATGGTGGCGAAGCCCGGCCATATTATCTCTCTCCTGAAGACGTAGCGGATGAGGAGATAGGTGAAGCCCATGAAGGCCACCGTGGTGCCTGCCACGACCGTGCCGTGGAAGTGCCCTGTGATGGCTATCGTGTTGTGGCGGATGATGTTGAACTGCTCGGTGCCGAATATGACGCCGGTGATTCCGCCGAGGAAGCCGAAGAGCAGTATCGATATGGCCGTCGCCGAGAAGGCAGGGTTGCCCCACGGCGCCTTCTTGAGCCACTCGAAGAGGCCCCTTGTGTGGCCCTGCTTCCTCAATGCGACCTCTATGGAGGCCGGTATGGCAAAGGCGTGAATCATGCTCGCCAGGACCGCGAGGTGCATCATGTAGCTGGTGTTGACTATCTTGTGCCAGGTAGAAAGCACCGGGTCAACGAGGAGGTGATGCTCGGAGGCGACGTTGATGAAGAGGATATAGAGCACAAAGGCCGTCCTCGAGAGCTTCTCGTTCACGGGCTTGCCGCCGACCAGGAAGGCCGAGGACATGTACCACACAGCGACCATGGCCGAGACGTTTATCTGCTGCGACGGGTGCCCGAGGCCCCAGAACACCAGCCTGTACGCGGCCGGGTCAACCGTGGCTATGAGGTCCATTGACCAGAGCCAGGTCGGTATCATGATGGCCGCGCCGTGCGCGAGCGTCAATACCCCAATGATGCTGCCGGCGAGCATGCCGAACGAGCCGAGCGGCAGCGTTCGCTTGAACCCGCCGTCGCGCTTCGAGAGCGCAACGTTGATAAAGAAGATGATGAAGCCCAGGAGCGCGCCCACGGCGAAGAGTATGACCCCGAGGTAATAGAGCGGGTCGCCCTTCAGGGGAACGTACGAGGTGAACATGACGTCAGCGCCGCCCATGAGGACGATGACGTTTATGACCGCGCCGCCGATGAGCATCAGCGCAAAGGCCAGCCAGCCGAGCCACGGGACGTATGACCGCGTGCCAAGCAGTGCCGCTGACGTGAAGTGCACGAGCGCCACCTCGAAGAAGATTATCCACGCGAGAAGGGCATCGATGCCGTGAAGGGTAAGAAACCTGTAATAATAGTCGAGCGGCAGCAGGTGCACGCTCGGCCACCTCGTGAGCACCACGAGAAGCCCGAGGAGTCCGCCCACTGCGAGAGTGGCGAGCGCCGCTATAACGTTCCATATGACGAGGTTCTCTGTTGCTTTATCTATTTTTAGGCCTGATGAGGCGTCTGTCCTGAAAATAGCCATGAATTTTAAACACCTCCCTTGAATTATTCAGAGCGTTCGCCTACTGTACTCCCCAGACGTCCATAAGCCACTTGAGGTGCGCGAACCAGATGACTATGAACACTGCCAGGAATATAAGGGCAAGGACGAAGACGCCCGGCGCTTCTATAAGATCTCTGTGGTCATGCTGCGGCATTGCAGGCCCTCCTTTCAGGTCCCTTAGATTGTGGGTTCCTTAACGTACATCTTGCCGACCATCATGTGATGGCCTACCCCGCAGAACTCGTTGCAGACGATGTGGAACTCGCCGGTGGTGGTGGGAGTAAGCGTGAGCACGTAATCGTAGTTCGGCAGCACCAT
>CAZDUP010000192.1:0-5282 GCA_964508625.1 uncultured Thermodesulfobacteriota bacterium | reverse complement strand
TTTTCTCGCCATGAATGCCTCCACTTAATCATATAAATCAGAATAATCAGAAATATACCATTAATCTGTCCGGTTGGCAAGCGGCAAGATGGAATCACCCTATATCCACTCCGGTCAAGGGAGGGAGGATGAATGCAAGGTCTGAATAAAGATAATGTTCACTTGTTCAAAACGGGACTGTTCCCGCCCTTTTTGGCGGGCGGGCCAGGGCCGGGATGAACTTCATTTGAACGATGGAATGAGTTGCCTATGCGGATGAAATGTTCTCTGGTTCAGGATGGATGATGGCGAAGAAATGCGACGGCGAGGCTTCGGCCTTAAGACTTCGAGGGGGTCAGCAGCAGGTTCATGTACATCTGGGCCATCCTGTCCCCTGGATGTTCCCTCAGGACCTTGAGCCATTCGGTCTTGGCCCGCTCGTTCTGGCCCATGACGTAGAATGTCAGACCGAGCTGTATGCGGGACGCCGGATATGAGGGGCTCTGCTCCACCGCCTCTTCGAGAACTTTTACGGCTGTATCGAAGTCCTTCAAGTCCCTGTATACAACGCCGAGGCTGGTCTTGAGGTCAACGAACTCGGGGCGCAGCCGCAGAGCCTTCCTGTACTCTTCAATGGCCTCTGTGTAGAAGCCGAGGTCCTTGTAGATGGTGCCGAGGTCCGCGTGCATGTTGGCGAGCTTGCCCTTTACAAACGGGTCGAGATAGGAATGGGCGCCGCTCCTCCCCTGCTTCGCGAGCCTGTACGCCTCTACGGACTTGTCGAACCTGCCGAGCTCGTTGTAGACGACCGAGAGGTTCAGCGCGGCCTCGGTGTAGCCGGGGTTCAGCTCAAGTGCCGTATGAAAGCATTTGAGCGCGTCGTCGAAGCGGGACTGCTCGTAGTATATCAGGCCGAGCATGTTGTGAACGTCCGCGTAACCGGCCCTCTCGGAAGCGACTTTTTCGAGATACTGCTGGGCGGTATCGTATTTCTTCTCGTCAAAGGCCTTCTTGCCGAGGTCGTAGTTGTGCTGGGTGCCCTTTTCCATTTATCTCCTGAAAGGCTGCTGAAAAAGTCCATCTGCTTGTCGAGTCGCGGAAGTCGAGTCACTGCGACGTACGAAATAGTACGCCTCGTTCCTCGCTCCCCGATTTAAACCGGGGCCTCGCATATGGAGCTTTTTGAGCAGCCTTGATATCCGAGTTTATCAGCAATCCCTGCGCGGCCGGTGCGCATTAGCCCGCCTTCAGCCTGTCCTTCGCGTCAGTCGTGAAGCTGCTCTCAGGGTAGTTGTTTATGAGGGTCGTGAAGGCATCCCTGGCGAGCTCGTCCTCGCCGAGGCGCCTGTATGATTCGCCTATGTAATATAGCGCCTTGTCGTTTATGCCTCCGTCAGGGTAGGAGGCCAGTATCTCCTTCAAGCGGCCGAGAGCGCCCTTGTAGTTCTTCTTCTTGAAGTAGAAGCGCGCTATGTAGAACTCCCTCTCCGCGAGCCTGTTCTTCAGAAATACGGTGAACTCTTTTGCCTTCTCCGAGTAAGGCGACCGGGGATAGGAGACCATGAGGTCCTCGAAGGCGAAAAGGGCCTTTCTGGTCGAGGCCTGGTCCCTGTCGAGCGTGAGAACGTCCTTCATGTGGCTCATGCCCTTCTGGAACATGGCATAGGGCGCCTTCTGGTGAGACGGGTGGAGTGCGACGAAGTTGGTATAGTACAGGCTCGCGTCCTCGTACTTCTCAGAGGCGTAGCTGACGTCACCGAGCATCAGCTCGGCCGAGAGCGTGTACTGGCTGAGCGGATGGTCCTCCATGATGGTCTTGAAGGACTTTTCGGCCTCCTCGAGCCGCCCGCTCAGGTACGCCTCCATGGCGCTGTCATATACCTCTTTGGCGTCCCTTTTAAACTGGTCAGGCGCCGTAGCCGAACAGCCCCATAGCGACAGGACGGCCAGAGGCACGATTAAAAAGACCTTGAGACGCGAATACCTGCTTTTGATCCATGCCATAATGCGCATCGGTTAGAAATACCATGAAAACTGTTATTTTTTCAAGCAAATTACAGGCCCTGCATGCCAGCCGGAGGGCATGAGAGGGCCCTTTTCTCCTCATCGCCCAGGAGCCTTGACGGCTCCAGGATTAGAACCTTTCCGGCCCCGGTGTCCACCATCGCATCGAGGCAATGGTCCCAGACCTCGCCCATGTGCTCGGGCTTCAAAGTGACCTCTTTTGCGCCGAGTGCTATGTCCGATACCTCGTCCACTATGAGGCCGACTATGAACGTTTCGATGGAAGCTATTATCACCCTTGAATTTTCAGTTATATCCAGAGGGAATGCGAACCTCTGCCTCAGGTCTATTAGCGGTATCGTCATGGAGCGCACCTTCATGAATCCGCTTACGAATGGAGGCGCGAGTGAGTCCTTTTCGGCTGACCTGAGCCTCATTATCTCCTTGACGCACACGACATCCAAGCCGAACTCCCTGGAGCCCAGCCTGAAGCGGATGAACTGGAAATCAGGCTGCGTGTACTTTGACCTGACCTTCTTCATTGCCCCTCGGCTTCCACCAATGCTTCTGCATCAAGGAGCCTTATCATCCTCTCGCCCGCGTTTATGACGCCCTTCAGGAAAAGGGCATCGGGCCCGGCCTCCTCCGGAGGGCCCACGAGGCTCTGCGGTATCTCCTTTACGCCTGAGAGCCTGTCGACCATGAGCCCGGCCTTCATGTCATCCACAGCCACTACGAGTATCCTCGATGACGGCCTGCTCTCAAAGGTCCCGAGCCCGAGGCGCATCCTCAGGTCTACAACGGCGACCATCTCGCCCCTCACCGATAGTATGCCCTTTATCCAGTCCGGGGTCCTCGGCACCTCCGTCACCTGCCTGGGGCGGAGCACCTCGACCGCGTCCGACACCTCGAAGGCGTATTCGTCGATGCCGAGGTAAAAGGAGATGATGTTTATAGTGCCTTCATCGCCGGTTTTTTTCTGCTCGAAGCTCGATGTGTAATTGTCCTCGGTGGGCGCCACGGTCTGCTGTCGAGGCGCCTCCTCGGCTATCTTCATCCATGTGCCCTGCCCCGCGGTCATACGTTTGCCGTCCTCGCCTGCCCGGATTTCTTCTCCCTCATGACCTGCTCGAGTATGCCGGTCACGTCGAGGACAAGGAGCGTCCCCTTCTCACCCATGTCGGTCGCCCCGGCTATGCCAGGCACCTTTATCATCCGGGAGAGCGGCTTTATGACGACGTCGAGCTCCTCGACCAGACGGTCCACGACGAGGCAGAGCCTGTGCTCCGCAAGGCCCGCGACTATGCCGTATGCCGTCTCCTTTCCAGAGGGCGCGTAACCGAAGAACCGGGAGAGCCTGACTGCGGGCATGGCCCTGTCGTCCACTGTTATCGAGCCTTCCGCGTCAACCGCGGCAAGAGAGTCCGGCCGGAGCTCCAATATCTCCACGACCGAGTTGAGCGGAACCGCGTACCGCCTGCCCGCCTCCTCGATTATGAGGGCCTGTATTATGGCGAGTGTTATGGGTATCGTAAGAAGGAACCTCGTGCCCTTGCCCTTCACAGTGTCGATGTCGATTATGCCGGAGAGGCGGGTTATGTTCTCCTTCACGACATCCATGCCAACGCCCCTGCCTGAGGTCTCGCTCACCACGTCGGCAGTGGAGAACCCAGGCATGAAGATGAGGTCAAGGGCTTCGAGGCGGGAAAGGTTCATGGCGTAGTCGCGGGCGACAAGCCCCTTTGATATGGCCTTCTCTTTTATGAGCTCGGTGTCTATTCCAGCGCCGTCGTCTTTTACCTCGATGACAACGTGGTTGCCCTTCTGGTAGGCCGAGAGGGATATGAGGCCGGTCCTCGGCTTGCCCATCGCCTCCCGAACGCTCGGGGCCTCAATGGCGTGGTCAACGACATTCCTTATGATGTGCATGAGCGGGTCTGAGAGCTCTTCTACGATGAGCTTGTCGAGCTCGGTTTCGTCGCCGCGCGTTGCTATCCTTATCTCCTTGCCGGACTCCCTTGCGAGCTTACTGAGAAAGGTGTCGAACCTTCCGAAGAGCTGACCTATGGGGACCATCCGGACGTCGAGGACGCTGTCGCGGAGCTCCGAGAGCTTCCTTTCAAGGTTCTTCTCTGCCCGCGAGAGCTCGAGACCATAGACAGAGAACTCGCCGTCTCCCCTCAATTCAGTTGAAAGCGAAGAGATGCCTGACTTCAGTATGCCGAGCTCGCTTATTATGTTCATTATATAGTCGAGCTTCGAGATGTTGACGCGGACCGTGTCGCTCACCCTCTTGAGCGAGCTGCCCTTCGGGGACTGGTGCCCTGTGCCTGTGCCCTTTATGACCTCCAAAACCGGCTCGCGCTCGGGCCTGGGCGAAGGCTCGGCAAGGACCCTTATCTCGGCGCTGGCCATCTCCTTTATGAGGCCGGTTATGAACGCCTTGTCGCGGGTTGTGCCTATGAGTATGTCGAAGAAGAGGAGATCGTGGCTGGTCTTTGCCGAGGGCAGGGTCGCTATTACTTCGGATTCGGTCTTGAGGAGCACTGTCAAAGCCAATTATCCTTTGACAAAGCTCGTAATCGGGAACCTGACGTTTACGATGAATACGTTCCGGCCCTCGCGAAGGCTCTCACGCAGGCGGTGCTCCTCGTACTCCGTGAGGACAGAGATGAACTCCTTCGCGAACTCCTCTCTGGGCCTTTGCTTCTTTGCGTGCACTCGGGAGAGCCCGGCCTTGACGTTATCGATCTCGCCGGAAAAATCCACTGAGCCCTTCGAGGCCAGTATCTTGGCCATCAGGTCGTGTGCGCTAATTATGGAGTAGAGGACCTCGTCGGTGAGAGTGGCCCTGCCGAGACGAAGAAGGTCCAGCGTGTCTTCGAGGCAGTGGCTCAGGTCTGCCAGCTCCCTGAACTCGAAGATGCCGCACATGCCCTTGAGCGTATGGGCCGAACGGAAGATGCCGTTCAGGACAGCGGGGTCGATGATGCCGGCCTTTACGCCCTTTCCCAGCTTGTTGAGGCCCTTCCCCATCGAGTTGAGGATGTCTTCGGCCTCTGCCAGGAACTCCCTGAAACGCTCTGACTTCAAGTCTATTTTAGTCACTTACAGCGCCCGCCGAGATGAAAGGTCAGTATCGAAAAACCAATGGGTCTGGATCGATTACGCTGAGTTATACGGGAATCTGTGAAAGCCACTGGAAGGTTGGAGGGCCGGACCGTCTGAGGCGGATGAAGCCCGCCCTGGAAAGATTTTTCTGTCCTGCAGCAGCCGCGAATGCCTGTCATAGGCGCCCG
>CAZDUP010000191.1:0-5317 GCA_964508625.1 uncultured Thermodesulfobacteriota bacterium | reverse complement strand
GCACGGTGGAATTTATGCTGCCTATGGCGGAATATAAGGTCGTCGTCTTTCCCGAGCCTGTGGGGCCAGTGACGAGTATGATGCCGCTGTTCCGCGAAAGGAGCCCTTCGAGCGCCTGCACCTGAGAGGGATTGAGGCCGAGCCTTTCGAGCCTTATGATCTCGGATTTCCTGTCGAGGATACGCAGCACGATGCGCTCTCCGAAAGAGGTGGGTATCACCGATACCCTGACGTAGACGTCCTTGCCGGCAACGAGCAGGCGTATCTTGCCGTCCTGCGGAAGCCTCTTCTCGGCGATATCGAGCCCGGCCATTATCTTCACCCTGCTCGAGAGCGCCTCCTGTATGCTCTTCGGAGGCGTGAGCACCGGGTATAGCACGCCGTCTATCCTGAAGCGCACCTCGACCTCTTTTTCATAGGGCTCGATGTGTATGTCGCTCGCCCTGTCCTTGACGGCCTTGAACAGGAGCGAGTTCAGGAGCTTTATTATCGGCGCTTCGTCCGTGAGGTCTACGAGGTCCCTGGGCTCTTCCCAGGCCGTGGTTATTGCGTCTATGTTCACCCCGAGGCCGTCTATCACCTGCTGCGCCGAGCCTGAGAGCCTGTCGAAGAACCTGTTGATGGCGTCGGTTATCTCCTTCTCGTCGGCGAATACTACCTTTACCGGAAAGCCGGTTATTCGCTCGAGCTCGTTCACCGTGAACATGCCGCGCGGCCCGGCAAGGGCCACGAGCAGATGGCCGTCCTTGACCTTCAGGGGCATCACGAGGTTCTTCTTCACGTAGCTGAGCGTGACTTTCTCGAGTATGGCCGGGTCCACGTACTCGTCCCGTATCTCTTTTATGCGGTGAAACCCGCCGCCCGGCATAGTCTCAAAGACTTCCTTATCCATTTCCTTCCACCCTGCCTTTGTTCCTGGAGAGGTCCTCCGGCGTGCCTTTCCTGATTGAGTTAGGCCCGTTCCTGTCGAACTCCCGTTGCTTTTTCTGGCGCAGGTCCTCGAGCCCCTTGAAGTCCTCGATTATGTAAGGGGTTATGAAGACCAGCAGGTTCGTCTTCTGCTTCTGGTCCCGCTTCGATTTGAAGAGCCACCCTATGATTGGTATGTCTCCGAGTAGAGGGACCTTGGTGGTGTTGTTGGTGTTCCTGTTCTGTATGAGTCCGCCTATGACCACTGTCTGGTTGTTCTTTACCACGACGCTCGTCTGAGCCGCCCTCTTGGTCGTTATGATGTCTGACGCTCCTCCGGTCCTCGACGGAGAGATCGCCGAGATCTCCTGGTAGATGTCGAGCCTCACGAAGTCACCTTCGCTTATCTTGGGGCGTATGCGGAGCCTTATGCCCACGTCGCGCCTCTCTATGGATTGAAGCACTGGCTGCCCTGCCGTCGTGGCCTGCCTTTCGATGGAGGAGAGGAAGGGGACGTTCTCGCCAACCATTATCTCCGCCTCGGAGTTGTCGCTGGTGAGTATGTGAGGGGTGGAGAGGACGTTTATGATGTCCTTGAACTCGGAGAGCGAGAAGAGGACGGCAAAACCTGGGGCCGTGAGGTTGAAGGTCGTCCCGTCCGCTCTCGTGACCGGTATGGTCAGCAGGTTCCCGAGACCGCCGATGGTGAGTCCGGCAAGGCCGTTCAGCACGTTCTGGATCGTTGAAGCATCGACCGTGCCAACGCCGCCTATGACCACAGGCTCGCCGTCCTTCTCCCCGGCGATCCTGAACTTTGTCCCGAGCTCTATGGCCTTGTCTACCGTCACCTCGGTTATCATGGCCTCGACAAATACCTGCTTTGGCCTCCTGTCGAGCTTCTCTATCACTTGTACGATGTTCTGATAGTCAGCCGGGGAGGCCATGATGATAAGCGAGTTTGTGGCCTTGCTCGGCGTTATGCTTATCCTGCCAGTGAGCTCCTGCGTGAGCTGCGGAGCGCCGCCTGCCGGGGGCTGCGCCTGCCCCTGCTGCGCCGCGGCTCCGGGGCGCAAGAGCGCGTCCAGGACCCTCGCGAGGTCCTCGGAGTCGGCGTTCTCGAGATAGTATACGTTTATGCGGCTGCTCGCCTCGGGCGGCGGCACGTCCAGCAGGCCGATAAAGTCCCGGAAGAACTCCCTGTCATCGAGGGAATCCGAGAAGATGATGGCATTAAGCCTCGTGTCAGCGGTAATCGCGCTGTCGCCGTTCTGGCCCGCCCTGGTTCCGGTCCTCCTCTGCTCCTCGCGCTTCAATATCTGGGCTATGACGTCGGCCTGCGCGTACTTGAGATAGATGACCTCGGGCTCCCTTTCGGGCACAGCCGGCGCGTCTATGGCATCGAGGATGGAGAGGACCTTCTCGATGTTCTGTGCAGTATCCACAAGGAGGAGGGCGTTCTTCGTGCCGAAGACGGATATCTGCCCGTTCCTCGACACGAGCGGCTGCACGGCCGAGAACGCGTCCTGCGCGGAGACGTACTTCAGGGGGATGAGCCTTACGATGTATTCGTCAGGGCTTGCCCTTATGACATCGCGCGCCAGGGGCGTGGCGCTCTGCCTGGCCGATGAGGACGGGACAATCTTGTAGTAGCCGTCAGTGGGGATGACCGCGAAGTTCTTGAGCTCGAGGGCTGATATGAAAAGGTCGAGGGCCTCTTCGCCGGTGAGCTTGCCCGGCGCGATAATGGTGACCTTGCCCTTCAATGTCTCGTCGTAGATGAAGTTCTTGCCCGTCACCTCGCTCATTATCTTCACGAGAGAGGATATCTCGACGTCAACGAAATTGAGCGTGATGTCCGCCGCCTTGCCCCTGGCTGGCGTCCTCTGCGATTGCGCAGGGGATGCGAGCATCGCCAGAAGCAGCAGCACAAGCAGGAACCGCGCTTTTCTGCCGCCTATATTCAAGTTTATCATGGCAATCGCGAGGTCTCGATGAGGCCGGTCGGGTAACTGAGACCGGCGGACGGCGACGGCAACGGCGAATACGGCAGCAGACGCACAGTTGCGTCCGCGGAATGATACGATTATAACACACAAACCGGTCAACGGCTTAAAGCCCACCTTATCTTATTGAATAATGAAAGCTCTTGGGCTGGCCCAGCCTTATGATATCGAGCTCTATGGAGTCCTGTCCCTTCAAAACCAAAAACACCTGAACCGCCTTTTCCAAAAAATCTATCTAGTATCCGTTTATCCTCGTCAGTACGTCCCCGTTCTTCAGGCCTATGGCGTCGAATATGCCCCTGGGCTTTATCTCTGTCACCAGGAAGCCCTCGACCGCGCCCTTCGTGACCTTGGGCGTGAGCCTCGCGTCAGACAAGACCTTGCTCATGTCGCCGACAGCGTTCTCCACGGCCTTCTGGTCGAGCACCCACGCGCCCTCCGAGACCTGCCTTGAATACGCGCCGCCTCCAGGGCCGGGCACGGGTTCCTCCCTGCCCATGCTGGAGATTGCATCCGGTATGTCCTCGACAAAGACCGTGAAGGTCACGTCGGTGCCGCCTGCCGAGATGACGGCCTTGCCCGCCGATACCGTCGAGAGGACGCCGCCGCCGAAGACGCTGTCACCGACCTTGAAGACCTCCTCGGGCTCCGCGCCCTCCTTCACGAATACGGCGTAGCCGTTCTTCCCGGCATATGTGCCGATGAGTTTGACCCCGGCAAGCTCGGAGGGGGCCGCCCCGGAGCCAGAGGCGTCAAGAAGGTCTATCTTCGTGAGTTTTTTCGAGGCGCCCGGATAAACGCCCTTTTCCACTATTGCGGCGTAATCCTCAAAGGCCCTGCTGGCCTGGGGCTGTGGCGGCGCTCCCCGTTCAATGCGCATGGGTTCCGGCGGGTATCTCAACAGAAGGTAGTCCCTCGTAAGAAGGCCCAGGAGCGGGAATGCCGCGAGGGCCAGGATTGCGTTCAGTATCTTGAGTCTCGACATCGACATCTTTTGTACGTCTCTTTCTTCTGAATATCCGGCTCAGGTCATCTCTTTCCGCACAGCGCCGCCTTGACGGCGCTGTTACGAATCGAATAGTTGATGAGCTGCGACCTTGTGGTTATGTCCAGCTTCTTGAAAATCCTGTGCAGATGGGTCTTCACCGTAAGCTCGCTTATTCGGAGCCTCTCGGCTATCTCCCTGTTGCGAAGCCCGCGCCCGGCGAGCGCTACTATCTCCTTTTCCTTCGGGGAGAGGACCTCGGCCCTGTCCTTCTTGAGCCGGTTGACGCTCCATAAGAGGTCCTTCACCGTGGCCTTGTCCATCCAGATGCCGCCGGTGGCGACCGCCCTTATCGCCCTTTTCAAAAGGGCGAGCGATGCCTGCGAAAGGAGGACGCCGCGAAGGCTCTTTGCCATGATGGCAGAGATTATGTTGTCTTTACCGCAATCTGTATCGAGGAGGATAAAACCGCTTGAGCCAGGGGGATCGAGATCGTGGAACGCGCTGTACAGGGTAGGGAAGTCGGTCAGTATGACGTCATGGGATTCGACGTCGCCGGAGGTGAGTTCGCTTCCGGAAGCGATGTAGTCGGTCTCAAAGTCTTCCTCGTCCTCAAGCAGCCTGGTCACACCCTCTGAAAAAAGGTCGTTGCTCAATGCGACCATCACTCTGATGCTCATCAAGTCCCACCCCGTTGGATTGATTCGGCCTACTGTACGAATACGGCAGGAACGGCTTCGGCAGGACTGCGCTCACCCAGAATAAAAAGGCCTGGGACTATGTACGGATTACGGCATCACCTTCCTTTCCAGCATGGCCGCGCCGCCCAGAAAGGAACAAAGGGCTCAGCGGCGACAGATAAATTGTAACAAAACTGGCGCGATTTTCAAGTGCCCAGGACGTAAAAATATTGTTATCGGGCAAAACTTGATATAAAATATCCCGATGAGACACAGGATGAGCAATGGTTTTACACTGATCGAACTGATGGTCGTCATCGTCATACTCGGCATCCTCGCCGCCATAATCGCGCCGAGGATAGTCGGCAGGACGGACGAGGCGAAGGTCACGGAGGCGAAGGTCCAGATAAGGAACCTGGAGACCGCGCTCAAGCTCTACAAGCTCGACAACGGCTCCTTCCCCTCCACGGAACAGGGACTCGATGCCCTTGTCATAAAGCCCGAGACAGGCAGGGTCCCCGCAAACTGGCGCGAAGGCGGGTATCTCGAAAAGAAAAAGATACCCAACGACCCCTGGGGCCAGCCCTATGTCTATGCCTCGCCAGGACAGTCCGGCGATTATGACATCATCTCCTACGGCGCGGATAACGCGCGCGGCGGAGAAGGCTTCGACGCCGATATCGAAAGCTGGAAGCTCGACTGAGCAGGTTGGCAAGGATTCCTGGGGGAAACTTTCTGTA
>CAZDUP010000190.1:4439-5356 GCA_964508625.1 uncultured Thermodesulfobacteriota bacterium | reverse complement strand
CTCTATAACCTCGAGACAAAGGAATACTACGTGGCCAGGGCAAAGGCCGTGGTCATCACAACGGGCGGCTTCGGCAGGCTCCACATCCAGGGCTTCCCAACGACGAACCACTACGGCGCGACCGCTGACGGCGTTGTCATGGCTTACAGGGCAGGCGTGGCCCTCCAGGACCTCGACTCTACCCAGTACCACCCGACAGGCGCAATATACCCTGAGCAGAACGTCGGACTCCTCATAACGGAGAAGGTCAGGGGCCTCGGAGCGCAGCTCCTCAACACCGAGGGCCAGCAGTTCTGCTTCCCGCTCGAGCCCAGGGACGTGGAAAGCGCCTGCGTCATAAGGGAGTGCATGGAGATAGGCAAGGGGATACTCACGCCCACTGGCAGGCACGGCGTATGGCTCGACTCTCCGATGATAGACATGCTCCACGGCGAGGGCACTGTAAGGAAGGAACTCCCGGCAAAGTACATACAGTTCAAGCGCTACGACATCGACATAAGCAAGGTGCCGATGCTCATCTATCCGACGCTCCATTACCAGAACGGCGGCATCAGGATAAACGAGTGGGCAGAGACGACCGTAAAGGGCTTATACAGCGCCGGAGAGGTCGCTGGCGGTGTACACGGCAGGAACCGCCTCATGGGCAACTCGCTCCTCGACGTGCTGGTTTTCGGCAGGAGGGCGGGTCTGCGCGCTGCGGAGTACATGAAGTCGGTTAAGGCCCCGGCCAAACTTACTCTCGGCCATGTCGACAAGTTCAACAAGGAGATAGAGAAGGCGGGCATAGACAACGGTATAGAGACCCCGCTCCTCCTCCCCAATTATGCGCCTGACCATGTCAGGGCCAGGCAGATAGGCTAAAAGTTCTTTCTCATAAAAGCCGGGATCTTCCGGCTATGGTAAGCGGGCTCATTGGG
>CAZDUP010000190.1:0-4429 GCA_964508625.1 uncultured Thermodesulfobacteriota bacterium | reverse complement strand
CTGGTTGTGTTTGATGGCAGCTACCCCCCCCGAAATAGTTGTCTTTTGACCTGCCTCTTAGTATAATCCGTACCCTTCCCTTAAAGACGATATGAGACGCCTGGCCACTATAATGAAAGTGCCGGGCCGAATATAAAAAAGCGATCCAGATTTGAAAAACTTGGAGGTCGGCTCAAGATGAATATCCACGAGTACCAGGCAAAACAGATCCTCGCCAAGTACGGTGTGAGCGTGCCAAAGGGCAAGATAGCCTTTACCCCGGCAGAGGCCGAGGAGGCCGCGAGGGAGTTTATCGCGGAGAAGGGCATCTGTGTCGTGAAGGCGCAGATACACGCCGGAGGCAGGGGCAAGGCAGGCGGAGTAAAGCTCGCCAAATCGAAGGACGAGGCGGCCAACATAGCCAAGGAGCTCCTCGGCAAGGTGCTCGTCACCCACCAGACCGGCCCGGCCGGCAAGGAAGTGAAGAAGGTCTATGTCGAAGAGGGCTGCCAGATAGCGCGCGAGCTATATCTCGGGCTCGTGGTGGACAGGTCCACCCAGAGGGTCGTGTTCATGGCCTCTACTGAGGGCGGCGTCGAGATAGAAGAGGTCGCGGCAAAGACGCCTGAGAAGATATTGAAGGAGTACGTTGACCCGGCAGTCGGGCTCATACCCTTCCAGGGCAGGAAGCTCGCCTTCGGCCTCGGCATAGACAAGGCATCGGTCAACAAGGCCGTGAAGTTCATGACCGCCCTATACAACGCCTTTGTCGCCTCGGACTGCTCGATGGCAGAGATAAACCCGCTTGTCATCACAAAGGACGGAGATATAATCGCCCTTGACGCCAAGATGTCGTTCGACGACAACGCGCTCATGAGGCACAAGGACATAGAGGGAATGAGGGACCTGGACGAGGAGGACCCCAAGGAGGTCGCCGCGTCGCGCTTCAACCTCAACTACGTCGCGCTCGACGGCAACATAGGCTGCATGGTCAACGGCGCCGGCCTTGCGATGGCGACCATGGACATGATAAAGCTCTCGGGCGGCAACCCCGCCAACTTCCTCGACGTGGGCGGCGGCGCGAACAAGGAGCAGGTCACCGCTGCCTTCAAGCTCATCACCTCTGACCCGGCATGCAAGGGCGTGCTCGTCAACATATTCGGCGGCATCATGAGGTGCGATATAATAGCGGAGGGCATAATCGCGGCGGCAAAGGACGTGGGCATAAAGGTGCCGCTCGTGGTGAGGCTCCAGGGCACGAACGTGGAGCAGGGCAGGAAGCTCCTCGCCGAGTCAGGCCTCAACATAGTATCTGCCGAGAAGATGGACGAGGCAGCCCAGAAGGCCGTAGAGGCCGCGAAAAAAGCGTCATAAAGCGATAATCATTTTGAAGGAGCGCTTCTAATGAGCATACTCGTAAACAAGAACACGAAGGTCATCTGCCAGGGCATCACCGGCGAGCAGGGCACCTTCCACACCAGGCAGATGGTGGCCTACGGCACCAAGATGGTCGGCGGCGTCACGCCTGGAAAGGGCGGCACGGACGTAGATGGCATACCGGTCTTCGACACGGTCGATGAGGCGGTAAGGAAGACCGGCGCCAACGCGTCGGTCATTTACGTGCCTGCCGCATTCGCGGGCGACGCCATCATGGAGGCCGTTGACGCCGGTATCGAGCTCGTCATCTGCATCACCGAGGGCATACCTGTCCTCGACATGGTCAAGGTGAGGAGGTTCATGCAGGGCAGGAACTCCAGGCTCGTCGGCCCCAACTGCCCGGGCGTCATCACCCCGGGTGAGTGCAAGATAGGCATCATGCCCGGCCACATACACAAGACCGGCAGCATCGGCGTTGTATCGAGGAGCGGGACCCTAACCTATGAGGCGGTCGACCAGCTCACCAGGCTCGGCCTCGGCCAGTCCACCTGCGTAGGCATCGGCGGCGACCCGGTGAACGGCACCAACTTCATCGACGTATTGGAACTCTTCCAGAAGGACCCCGGCACCAGCGCAATCGTCATGATAGGCGAGATCGGCGGCACCGCAGAGGAAGAGGCCGCGGAGTTCATAAGGAAGAACGTGACCAAGCCCGTTGTCGGTTACATAGCCGGAGCGACCGCGCCCAAGGGCAAGAGGATGGGACACGCTGGAGCCATCATCTCAGGCGGAAAGGGCACTGCAGAGGAGAAGTTCGAGGCCATGCAGAGGGCCGGTATAAAGATCACGAGGAGCACCGCCGAGATAGGCAAGTCGATGATGGAAGTCCTGCAGAAAGTGTGATATTATCAATATATTTGCGGGTTGACTGGGAAATCTGGCTGTGGTAAAAGAAACCCCTTCCATCTTTCCCGGTCTTTCAGTTTAGGCCCCTTGAGGGGCCTGTAATGCGGAGGCGACATGACGACTCAGGCGGCCAAGAAACTGCCACGGATAGAAATAAGCGAGAAGCTTTGCAAGGGGTGCAGCATCTGCGTGGACTTCTGCCCCACGGACGTCCTTGAGATGAAGGGTTCGATTGTGGCTGTCAAGAACCTCGAGGCATGCACCAGGTGCCAGCTCTGCGACTTGAGGTGCCCGGATTTCGCGATACAGGTATTCGATTAAACAACCGTGAGCCGTACAGCGGCCAGGCGCCGCTCGGCCTTCCAGGGGGTTTTAAAGAAATGGCGGAAAAAAAGAAGAGACTTATGCAGGGCAACGAGGCCTGCGTCGAGGGCGCTATTTACGCCGGATGCAGGTTCTACGCCGGGTATCCCATCACCCCGTCCACCGAGGTGGCTGAGGGCATGTCCGTGCGGCTGCCTAAGATAGGCGGCAAGTTCATACAGATGGAAGACGAGATAGGCGGCATCGCCGCTGCAATAGGAGGCTCTCTCGCAGGGCTCAAGTCCTTGACAGCGACCTCGGGTCCCGGCTTCTCCTTGAAGCAGGAGTGCGTCGGATACGCCTGCCTCGCCGAGATACCGCTCGTGATCGTCAACGTCATGAGGGGCGGCCCTTCGACCGGTTATCCCACTGGCCCTTCGCAGTCGGACATCATGCAGGCCAAGTGGGGCACGCACGGCGACCACCCGGTCATAGCCCTGACCCCGTCGACAGTCCCGGAGATACTCTCCGAGACCGTAAGGGCCTTCAACTTGGCCGAAAAGTACAGGACTCCTGTAATAGTGCTCTACGACGAGATACTCGGCCACATGAGGGAGCCGGTCGAGCTCCCGCTTCCCGGCGACTTCGAGGTAGTGGACAGGGCAAAGCCCGACTGCAAGCCAGAGGAGTACTTCCCGTACGACGACCGGTTCCTTGTGGCTCCGCTCGCGCCTTTCGGAGAGGGCTACAGGTTCCACGTCACGGGCCTCAATCACAAGCAGGACGGCTTCCCCACCAACGACTCCAAGGTGATAGACCGCAACAACAGGCGCATCATGGAGAAGATAGACGTCAACGTGGCGGATATCTGGAAGAACGAAGAGGCCATGCTCGAGGACGCGGAGATAGCCATCTTCACGGTGGGCTCGACAGCGCGTTCGGCAAGGTTCGCTGTAAACGAGCTAAGGAAGGCCGGAGTAAAGGCCGGGCTCCTGAGGCCCCTTACCATATGGCCCTTCCCGGACAAGGCAGTCGCGGAGCTCGCGAAAAAGGTAAAGGCCATAATCGTGCCTGAGCTGAACCTCGGACAGATGGTGCATGAGGTCGAGAGGTGCGCCAAGGGCAACTGCGCTGTGGAAGGCATATTCAGGGTCGACGGCGAGCCCATTACCCCGGCCCAGATAATGCAGACTGTAAAGAAGTACTCCTGATTCCGGTTTTCCGGGCCGATAACGACTTGGAGGCAGACATGTCAACTGTAGTGGAAAAGAAGGAAAAGGTCAGCGTACCTTTCGATTATAACAAGTACCTGAGGCCGAATAAGCTCCCGCACATATGGTGTCCGGGCTGCGGCCACGGCATAGTCCTTAAGGCGATACTCCGCTCCATAGACAAGGCCGCCCTCGACAAGAACGACATCTGCATGGTCTCCGGCATAGGCTGCTCATCGAGGACACCGGGCTATGTCGATTTCAACACCCTGCACACGCTCCACGGCAGGGCCTTGGCCTTTGCCACGGGCGTCAAGCTCGCAAAGCCGAAGATGAAGGTCATCGTCATAACCGGCGACGGAGACGCGCTCGCCATTGGCGGCAACCACTTCATCCACGCGTGCAGGCGCAACATCGACATGACGATCCTTGTCATGACCAACGCCACCTACGGCATGACCGGCGGACAGTATTCGCCGACGACCCCGCTCGACGCCATAGCCACGACCAGCCGCTACGGCAACATCGAGCCCCCGTTCGACGCCTGCGAGATGGCCAAGGCCGCGGGCGCGACCTTCGTCGCGAGGGGCACTGCCTATCACACGATAGAGCTCGAGAAGACGATACACGACGCCCTGGTCCACAAGGGCACC
>CAZDUP010000189.1:0-5485 GCA_964508625.1 uncultured Thermodesulfobacteriota bacterium | reverse complement strand
TGCCTTTTACGGCATCCTCCGCAACGTCGGGCCTGACGATGCAGACTGTCTCGTACTTGTTCATGATCCCTCCTTGTGGATCCCCGCCAAAAAAGGCGGGTTCGTCCCGTTCGAGCGGGACAAGGTGGTGGTTGATATAGGCCGGCCTTCATGCTGCCGGGTGCATAGCCCCTATGCACTTATGGAAACAGATTTTATACTATTTCCGGGAAGAATGCGCAAGAGGTAAAAAAGGGGACTTGTTTTATTTTAATTGAAATAGAATGTTCCTTTGAATAGAATTAATGCCGAGGTCTTGACGCATTCAGAGTGGAGCTCCGGCGCAAAGTCTACACATACTGTCTAATGTCCAATCACGTTCATCTGATAGTACATCCATGCGATAAAGCTGAAGATTTGACGTTGCTCCTGAAGCGCGCGTCGACGAGCGCCAAACCGGTTAACAGATTCAAAAGTCAGCTCCTTCGGAACACCATGGCGTAAGGCGGGGAACAGTCATTGATAAATAACCTTGCAGGCATATCCGGGATAATTATCCTCGGCGTATTTGCGCAATGGTTGGCATGGCGCATCAAACTGCCGTCCATATTGCTCCTGCTCGTATTCGGGTTCGTTGCGGGCCCGGTTACAGGCTTTATAGAGCCTGACCTGCTGTTCGGCGAGAGCCTGTTCCCGCTGGTCTCGATCTTTGTGGCCCTGATTCTTTTTGAAGGCGGCCTCAGTCTAAAAATCAGTGAGCTGCGCGCAACGGGTAATGTAGTCCAGAGGCTCATTTCAGTAGGCGCTCTTGTCACATGGTTTTTGACTTCAGCGGCGGCAGTCTACATCCTGGACATGGATCTGACTATCTCCGTTCTCCTGGGCGCCGTAACGCTTGTGACCGGCCCTACCGTGGTGATTCCTCTCCTTCGGCTGGTACGGCCCAAGGGCCGGGTTGCGTCAGTCCTGAAGTGGGAAGGCATCCTGATAGACCCTGTCGGCGCGATGCTCGCGGTCCTTGTTTTTGAAGCGATAATCTCTGGCAGGTTCCACGAAGTCCCCTCGATGGCAGCCGCTGGGATATTAAAGACATTCCTTATGGGAACCTTGATGGGCGGGACAGGCGCGCTTGCCATGGTCCTGTTCCTGCGCCATTATCTCATACCGGATTTTCTACAGAGCCCTGTCACTCTCATGTCCGTCGTGGGAGTCTTTACTTTATCAAATTTCATGCAGGCAGAGTCAGGCCTTCTTGCGGTTACGGTAATGGGAATCGTTCTCACGAACCAGAGGTTCGTTGATGTAAAGCACATAATAGAGTTCAAGGAAAACCTGCGGGTACTCCTTCTAGCCGTTCTCTTTATCACGCTGTCAGCAAGGCTTGATCTCGCAGATTTTCAGGGGCTCGGCTTCAAAAGCATCCTCTTTCTGATCGTACTTATAGTTGTGGTTCGGCCCCTGGCCGTGCTCGCATCGACTCTCGGCTCAGACTTGAGCTGGAGGGAGCGCATCTTTACAGCCTTTATAGCCCCGAGGGGGATAGTGGCGGCCTCTATAGCTTCAGTATTCGCACTTGAGCTTTCACGGGCTGGTTTTCCGGATGCCAACACTCTCGCGTCAGTCACATTTTTCATCATAATTGGTACAGTGCTCTTTTACGGGCTCACGGCCTCGGCGCTTGCCCGCTTTCTCAATCTGGGTCAGCCGAGTCCGCAAGGCGTGCTCATCATCGGGGCCCATGCCTGGACTATTGCCATAGCGAAAGCCATCAAGGAAGCGGGTTTCAAGGTAATCATGGTCGACACCAACTGGGAGAACATCATGGCTGCGAGGATGGCCGAGATACAGACCTATTTCGGGAGCGCGCTTTCCGAATCCATCCTGCACGAACTGGACCTGGAGGGCATTGGACGGGTCCTTGCGCTTACGCCCAATTACAGCGTGAATTCGCTCGCCGTACTCCGCTTCAATGAGGTCTTTGACAAGTCGGAGCTTTATCAGCTTTACCCGGAAACCCGGCGGGAGAAAGAGCCGGTCTCAAGACATCTCCACGGGAGGTTTCTTTTCGGCTCTGACGCCACCTTTGAATATCTTTCCGGGATGCTCCAATCCGGCGCGACGGTAAAAAAGACAGGTTTCACGGTGCAATTCGACTATACTGCATTCAAAAAGGTCCATCAAGATGCCGTGCCGCTTTTCCTTATAACCGAAAAGGGTGAGTTGCAGGTCATTACAATCGATGATGAACCGGATCCCCTGCCAGGGCAGGCGTTAATAACAGTGGTGCGGACGGGACCTGAATAAAGGTCCGGCGGACGAGGCCCGGCGCTTGCCGCTTTAGGGCTTCAAACGCGCCCTTTGTCTCAAGTCAAGTCCGGAAATAAATCGGAAAAAAATGATTTATCCGCTTTTTGCTGTCCCGAGAAGATAGCCCTTTCTGAGACCGGGCCGGGACACGATATGCTTTCTCCTGGGATACTGTATGTTTTTTTAAGGATGTAGGGTGTTTTTTGAATATGACTCGTTTTGTTTTATATCGCCGATTGTTCCGGTGTGCCCTGTTTTTTACCCTTGTCTTTGGCTTTTACTCACCCGGAACAACAGGGGCAGCGGACGATTTGAACGAGTTCTTGGTTCCTATCCGAAAGCCGGCAGGTTCTGAATTTGTCCTCCGGTCTTCAACGGATAAATCCGCTAAAAGGCGGTTTGGGTTCCCCTGTTCAATAAAACAAGGAATCCGTATCTGCAAGGATCCGGAATCTGGAGAAGCCGTCTCGTTCACCCTCTCCAATTCGGGGTCACCTAACATTGTTCCTCGCGGCCAAGGTTTGGACCGGAGTTATCGCCTTGCAGGGTGGGCACCGCCCACCAATAGAATCTTCTCTTACGACAACCGGAGCTTCACAGCCCTCTTCTTCCCGAAGAGCTCCTTGTGTTTGGCGAGGTAGTAGACTATGGCGATGTTTATGACGAGGATAATGACGCGGAGGACCGTGACCTTTTCTATTACCCCGTAGAGCTCGAACGGGATGAGGATGCCTGTCGCAAAGACCGTGAGCCACTCGGCCCAGCGCTGCCTCAAGTGAAGCCCCACCGCCTCTATCATGTTCAATATGCCGGCGCCGAAGAGGACCGCGGTCAGCCCGACAAAGAGGCCGTTATCGATCATGCCCGCTTTTTCAATGACTGCACTGACGAGCGTGTGCCTGGTGTCCAGGTTCATGCCCAATGCCAGGGCCGTAATGGTCTCTTCGGCCGTATCTCCGAGGTGGCTGTATAGGGCGATTGACAGGACGATCTGGAAGATGCTGAAAAAGGCCTTGTAGCCTATTATGAACCGTAAGAACCTGTCGCTCTTCTTTCTCATCTAAGCCCCGGGCGGCCTTACCCTTATGCCCCTGCCTTTGAGGTATTCTTTTGTCTCGGGTATGGTGAATACTCCGAAGTGGAATATCGAGGCCGCCAGCGCCGCGTCAGCGAGCCCCTTTGTGAAGGCCTCGTACATATGCTCGAGCGTTCCGGCCCCGCCGGAGGCGATGACAGGTATGGAGACTGCGCTGGAGACCGCGCTCGTGAGCTCGATGTCGTAGCCGTCTTTTCTGCCGTCCTTGTCCATGCTGGTGAGGAGTATCTCGCCTGCGCCCAGCCGCTCCATCTTTTTAGCCCACTCGACCACGTCAAGGCCTCTGGCCTTCCTGCCGCCGTGGGTATAGACCTCCCAGCCGCCTCCTGCCTTTCTCTTTGCGTCTATTGCAACGACTATGCACTGGCTGCCGAAACGCTCGGATGCGCGCCGCACGAAATCAGGGTCCTCGACGGCGGTCGTGTTTATCGATACCTTGTCTGTCCCTGCGTGGAGGAGCTCTTTTATATCGTCGAGCGTCCTTATGCCGCCGCCCACGGTAAGGGGCATGAATACCTCTGAGGCGGTCTTCTCGACGACGTCCAATATTGTCTTCCTCTTCTCATGAGAGGCCGTTATGTCGAGGAATACCAGCTCGTCCGCGCCCTGCAACTCATAGGCCTTTGCAGATTCGACCGGGTCGCCAGCGTCGCGGAGCTCCACGAAGCTCACGCCCTTTACGACCCTTCCGTCCTTTACGTCAAGGCACGGTATTATCCTCTTGGTGAGCATCTATAGAGAGCCAGCCGTCCTTATGGCCTCGGCGAGGTCGAGCTTGCCGGTGTAGAGGGCCTTGCCTATTATCATGCCCTCGAGCTTGACGCCCCTGTACGATTCGATGTCAGCGACGGACGATATGCCACCCGAGGCGACTACAGGAATATTTACGCTCTCCGCCATCTCCCTCGTTGCCTCTATGTTCGGCCCGGCCATCATGCCGTCTTTTGATATGTCGGTGTAAATGATGCAGCTCACTCCTGCGCCTTCGAGGTTTTTTGCGAGGTCAACGGCCTTTTCACTCGTCACCGTGACCCAGCCCTTTATGGCGACCTTGCCGTCTTTTGCGTCCACGCCCACGGCGACCCTGCCAGGGTACTTGCGCGTGAGCGTATTGACGAGCGCGGGGTTCTCGTAGGCAGCCGTGCCGATGATGACCCTCTTTACCCTCGGCATGGCGAGATATGTCTCGGCGGTCTTTACGTCCCTTATGCCGCCGCCTATCTGCACCTGCACCTTTATCGAATTTATAATCTTTTTTATGACAGGCAGGTTCTTGGCATTGCCTTCGACAGCGCCGTCGAGGTCAACGAGATGGATTACCGAAGCTCCTCCGGCCTCCCATTTTTTCGCCATCTCCCAGGGCTCGTCCGAATAGACGGTCTCATCCTGCATCCTGCCCTGGGTGAGGCGCACGCACTTGCCGTTCTTTATGTCTATTGCCGGGAATATCAGCATCCGACCTCCTTAGCGCATCCGGCTGAAGTTCTCCAGCACCTTGAGCCCGGCCTTCTGGCTCTTTTCAGGGTGGAACTGGCACGCCATTACGTTCTCTTTCATTATGCTGCTCGTGAATTCCATACCGTAACCGGTTGTCGTGAGGTCAACGGACCTGTCCTCAGGCACGGCATAGTATGAATGGACAAAGTAGAAGAATGTATTGTCCTCGATGCCAGAAAGAAGAGGAGATCCCTTCATCTTCTTCGCCTCGTTCCAGCCCATGTGCGGCACCTTGAGGCCGGAACCTTCAGCAAAGCGCACGACCTTGCCTTTGATGACTCCGAGGCCCTTATGCACCCCGAACTCGACGGATTCGTCAAAGAGGAGCTGCAGGCCGAGGCAGATGCCGAGAAAGGGCTTGCCGCTCTCAATCGACTTCAATATCGGCTCTATGAGGCCGTACTCCTCGAGGTTCCTCATGCAGTCCTTGAACGCGCCCACTCCAGGAAGCACCACATGGCTCGCGCCCAGGATCGTTCTGGAGTCGCGGGTGACAGAGACCTCTGCGCCGACCCTCTCAAAGGCCTTGGCAACGCTCCTGAGGTTGCCCATGTCGTAGTCGATTATGGCTATCATTTTATAATAAAAGGTTGCTTAATAATTCAC
>CAZDUP010000188.1:0-5487 GCA_964508625.1 uncultured Thermodesulfobacteriota bacterium | reverse complement strand
ATGCTCTGCACGTCAGCAAACCTTATCTCGAGCCCGAGGCCCCTCGCATGCTCCTCGAACTTCTCCATGAGACCTGCCCCGCTTATTGACGGGAAGCCGGGGTAGTTCTCGATGACGTCGCTCACGGCTATCTGGCCGCCGACCATCTGTTTTTCCAGGAGCACTGTCGAGAGCCTCGCCCTCTGGGCATATATTCCGGCGGTAAGCCCGGCAGGGCCGCCGCCGATTATTATAAGGTCGTACATCGAATTAGAGCCTCCTCGAGCTTCACATAGTGAATTACTTAAAACAAGGCGCGTCAGAACACAGCAGACCAAGGCGCGACGAAGGAGAGGAGCGAGTCGTACTCTTCATGTACGTCGCAGCGACGAGCCGAGGAGCAACGCAGGTATGCGCAGTGATGACGCGCCGTAAAGATTTATAAACCATAACAGGCATTGAGTTCAAGGGCTTACTTCAATATCTTCCTTACCGCCGCCAGGTTCCGCAGGTCATCCTCGTCAGATTCCTTCGGCGTCTCGAGTATCATGGGCACAGGCCTTATCTTCGGGTGGTTCAAAAGGAGGCTGAACGAATCTAGCCCGATTGAGCCCTTGCCTATCTCCTCGTGCCTGTCGAGGTTGGCCCCGAACGCGCCTTTGGAGTCGTTCAGGTGGATTGCCCTCAAGTGCCTGATTCCCACGTCCGAATCTATCGTCTTCACAAGGGCCTTTACCTCGTCCGCTGTAGAGAAGGCATAGCCAGCGCCGAATGCATGGCAGGTGTCAAAGCACAGCCCTGCGTCAAGGCCCGCCTTTGCGGCTATATCGATAAGCTCTCCTATGTCAGAGAGCCTCTTGCCGAAGATGTAGCCTGCTCCGGCGGTGTTCTCAAAGAGTATCCGTGTGGACCTGCCGTGCCCGCTCTCAGCGACCTCTTTCAGGGCCAGCCCTATCCTCTTCATGGCATAGTCCATGCCTAGATCCTGCGGGCTTCCGAGGTGCGTTACAAGGTAGTCCGCTCCTATGGCCTCGGCTATCCCCAACTCTTTTATGAATATGTCTATTGATTTATAGTAGATGCCGTCGTCGGGCGCGCAGAGGTTTATGAGATAGTTTGTATGGACGGCAACGGGCTTGATGCCGGACTCTTTGCGCAAGGCCCTGAAGAGCCCTGCTTCGGTCCCGGAAAGGGGCGAATATATCCAGCTCCTCGGGTTCCTGCCGAATATCTGCATGGCGTCGCACCCGAGCCTACGAGCCCTTTCAACGGATTTCGATATGCCGCCAGCTATGGAGACATGGACCCCGAGCGGCATCAGGCCTTCTTTCCCTTTGACTCGAGCTTCCTTCTCGCGGCGCTCGCCAGCGTAGATGGTATGCTCTTGCTATTAGAGGCGTTGTGAAGGTCTTTCTCGTAAACGGTGTCGAGGAGCTTCAAGGATATCGTAAGCGGCGTCTTCGGGTTGCCGAGCATGCCGAGCCTTACCGTATAGCTCTTCATCCACTCCTTGTTCCGGGCTATCTGGCGGAGCATGTCGTCGTTCGTGCCCTTTGACTGGGTCACCTTCTGTATCTCCTCCTCGGTAATCCGGGGGTTCTTGAGCACTGCGGTCGATATTATCTTGTTTGAGTCCTTCACCAGGAGGTCCCTGGCGGACTTGTTGCCGCCGAGCGCGAGCTTCAACTTCTGTCCCATGGAGAGCTGCGTTATGAGCTTGAAGATGTTCTGCTCGTCCAGATTGGCCTTCTTGTCGTCAACAAGGTCCTTGTGGAGCTTAGCTGCCTCTTCATTTTTGACGGCAACCGGCGCTGCCTTCGCCTCCTCGAGCTCAGTTGCGAGCGTCTTTGAGGCGTGCGGGTTCTTTATAAGGGCCTCTGCTATAAAGGGCTTCTCCGAGAGTCTTTCCCTGTCTTCCGACAGGGCTGCCACGACCTCTTCAGGCCCTGTCTCAGCGAGTTTTTTTAGCGTCTCATCGTCTATGCCTGGGTTAAGGACAGCCATTATCTGGACAGCCTCGTCCTCGGGCCTCAACTCGAGAATCTTTCTTATGACGAGCGGGTCGAGCTTTTCTTCAAGAGCCGAGAGCAGGTCCTGGGCCGTATAATCAGCGAGGCTCTTCCTGGCTGCGGCAGATATCACGGCATCCTTGTCAAAGCCCAGCACAAACAGGACCGTCACCTCGTCTGAGGGAGAAAGCCCGGTCTGGTCCCTTTTGGCGGCCGCAAGCCTCTCATCAACGGGCGTCGCTGGAGATATGAACTTCAGAAGCTCCTGCCGTATCTTCATCTCTTTACTGCACCCGCTCCTTTTCGCTCCTGTTCGCGGCGATTATCTTCTGGCTCAGGTACGTCGGCACCTCTTCGTAGTGGGAGAACTCCATCGTGAATATGCCCCTGTCGCCTGTCATGCCGCGCAGGTCCGTGGCATAGGTAATGACCTCTGCCGCGGGAACAAGCGCCCTTATGGTCTGGCTGCCTGCCTTGGGCTCTGCGCCAAGAATCTTGCCCCTTCTCGCGTTCACGTCACCGATGACGTCGCCGAGCTTGTCGTCAGGCACGCTTATCTCCATCTTCATTATCGGCTCAAGGAGCACCGGGTGCGCCTGCTCCATGCCCTTTTTGAAGCCCATTGACGCGGCTATCTTGAAGGCCATCTCGGACGAATCGACGGAATGATATGTCCCGTCGTAGAGGGCGACCCTCACGTCCACGACAGGGAACCCGGCGAGCACGCCAGAGAGCATCGCCTCCCTTATGCCCTTCTCGACAGCCGGGATGAACTGCCTCGGGATGGCTCCTCCGGTTATCTGGTCCACGAACTCGAAGCCCTTGCCGCGCTGGAGCGGGCTTATGTCGAGCCATGTATCGCCGTACTGCCCTCTGCCGCCGGACTGCTTCTTGTACTTGCCCTGGACCTTGACGTGTGAGCGTAGCGTTTCCTTGTAGGCCACTCGCGGCGTCTTCAGCTCCACTTCGCAGCCGAACTTCCTCTTGAGCTTCTCTACGGCGACCTCGAGATGGACCTGGCCAACGCCGGAAAGCAGGAACTCGTGGGTCTGCTCGTCCATCCTGAAGTCCACGCTCGGGTCCTCTTCCATGAGCTTCTCGATGGCGCCAGGCGCCTTGTCCTCGTCGGCCTTCGTCTTAGGGTGTATGGCGTATGAGAGGGAGGCGGCGACCGGCGGAAAGGGCGCGAACCTCACTGGAGAGGCCACGTCAGCGAGCGTGTCCCCGATGTGCGTGTCCTTGAGCTTCGCGACCGCCACTATGTCGCCTGCCTCTGCCTTCTGGACCTCTTTTAGCTTCTTGCCCTCGAGGAGGTAAAGGTGCGAGAGCTTCTCCTTCGCGTCCCGCGTCGAGTTCAGCACGGTCGCGTCAGCGTGGACAGCGCCGGAGAATATCCTGAATATGGAGAGCTTTCCCGTGTACGGGTCTATGAGGGACTTGAAGACAAAGGCTGAGAATGGCGCTGAGAGGTCAGGCTCCATCTCGAGCTCTTCGCCTGTCCTCGGATCCACGCCCTTTATGTGCCCCCTTATGATGCCCTTGTCCAGCGGCGACGGCAGGGTCAGGTTGACCGCGTCCATGAGTAGGTTCACGCCCATGTTCTTCAACGCGGAGCCGAGATATACAGGCACGAAGCGCCTGGTGAGCACGCCTTCGCGGAGCGCGCGGAGGAGCTCTTCAGCCTTTATCTCTTCCCCGTTGAGATACTTCTCTGTGAGCGTCTCGTCGGCCTCGGCAATGGCGGCTACCATGTTCTCCCTCATCGCCTTTGCGTCAGCGGCCCTGTCTTTCGGGATAGCCTTCTCTTCGAACGCCCCTGAGCCGTCGTCCTTGTAGATGAAGGCCTTCATGGTCACAAGGTCTATGAGGCCCTTGAAATCAGGCCCCTCGCCAATGGGTATCTGCATGGGAATGCCTTTGACCTTAAGGACCTTCTCCATGTCGTCCACCGCGCGCAGGAAGCTCGCGCGTTCGCGGTCCATCTTGTTGACAAAGGCGATCCTCGCCACCTCGAACTCATCGGCGAACTCCCAAATCTTTTCTGTCTGTACTTTTACGCCGGAGATGGCGGAGAGGATCACGACGGCCCCGCCCACTACCCTTAGCGAGTCCCTCGTCTCTGTGAGGAAGTTTGAATAACCCGGTGTGTCTATGAGGTTTACCCGGCAGCCGTTCCAGTCATAGTGGTGCACGGCTGCCGAGATGGTGATCTTGCGTTTGACTTCTTCGGGCTCGAAATCCAGGTGAGACGTGCCGTCGTCCACCCTGCCGAGCCTCTCTATGGCCTTTGCGTTGAAGAGGACCGCCTCGGCCAGCGAGGTCTTGCCAGCGCCCCCGTGAGCGATTATCGATAGGTTCCTTTTCCTGTCCAGGGAGACTTCCACAACTGCACCTCCTTCTGGTTTTTTTGGGGCCTGCTACGAGCTCTTTTTCTTGCCGAATATGCCCGGTAACGTCCTCCTGATGAGTATGCCCAGGAACTTGTTCACAGGGTTGCTCCTGCCCAGGCCCGGTATTACCGGCCTGTTCCTGAAGCCGAGCTCGATGAGGCAGCTGTTTATCTCCTCGTTGGCCGGGTCGTACTTAAGGCCCTTCTTGAATACCTTTATGGCCCCGTTCTTGTTCCCGGCTGACATGTAGACCCTGCCGAGGTTCAGGTAGAACTCTGCCCTGAAGAACTCCTTCTTTATCGCCCTGGTGCAGAGCTCGAGCCCCAGGCCTATCTCCCCGCCCCTTACGGCCTTGAGCATGCCGTAATAGGACATATATTCGGCGTTCTCCTTGTCCTCTTTCCAGGCCTTGTCAAAGGCCCGGAGTGCCTTGTCCATGCTCTCTTCCTTGAGATAGCGCTTTCCTGCAAGGAACTGCTCGCGTCCTTCAGACATCTCTCCTACACCTTCTTCCCGTCGAATATTATCCTGAGCCCCTTTAGAGTCAAAAACTCATCTGACGAAGTAACGTACCTGGATTCTCCGATAACTATGGGCGCGAGGCCCCCGGTTGCCACGACCTCGGGTCCTGTGCCAGCCTCGTTCATCATCCTCTCTATTATGCCGTCCACGAGGCTTATGAAGCCGTAGAATATCCCCGAGGATATCGACTCTACCGTGTTAAGTCCTATGAGCCTCTCCGGCTTCCGTGGCTCGACCCTCGGCAGCTTGGCCGTCTTTTTAAAGAGCGCCTCTGAGGATATCCCTATGCCCGGGGCTATTATGCCGCCTGCGTACTCCCCTGCCTCGGTCACGTAATCGAAGGTGACGGCGGTGCCGAAGTCCACAACGATGAGGGGAGATCTCCTCTCGGCATAGGCGGCTACCGCGTTCACAAGCCTGTCTGCGCCGACCTCTGCCGGGTTGTCGGTCAATACCGGGATGCCGCAGTTATCGTTTGTAACGACAAGTGGGTCGATATTGAAATACTTGGAGAGCGCCTCCCTGAATACCGGCGTGAGGCGCGGCACAACGGATGCTACTGCCGCGCCCTTGAGGTCGTGCCTTGA
>CAZDUP010000187.1:2207-5503 GCA_964508625.1 uncultured Thermodesulfobacteriota bacterium | reverse complement strand
ACTCTTGGCGCCAGCAGGAGGGACGTCGAGCTCAGGCTTGACAGGGAAAAGTGGAGTTTCGGCTTCGCGAAGCAGCTCGGAAGGGACTACGCCCTTTCGGTCGAATACAGCCATGAGGACAAGGAAGGCCTGAAATCCATAGGAGGCACGCTGGGCATCTCCGGAGGAAACACCAGGGGCGTGATACTGCCTGAACCGGTCGACTATACGACCGACGAGATAAGGGCCGCCGTATCATACAAAGGCGATTCGGCCAACGCGAGGGCAGAGTACATGGTCTCGTTCTTTGACAATAACAACGAGTCCATCATATGGGAGAACCCGTTCAACCCCGCGGGCTACCCGGGGACCGCAAGGACATCCCTGCCCCCTGACAACCTCTACCAGAAGGTGAGCCTCTCCGGCGGCATGAGCCTGCCGTTCTATTACACGAGGGTCAACGCGACCGCCGAGTACGGGAGGATGGAACAGGACCAGGAGCTGCTGCCGTATTCGATAAACCCGGCCAGCACAATCACTGTGCCTGTCCCGAGGGATAGCGCGCAGGCGGAAATAATCGTCAAGGCCCTGAGCTTGAATGTGGCGTCCAGGCCAGCGCCAAGCCTCGGGCTCAACCTCAAGTACAAATACTACTCGACCGACAACGGCACCGCGAGGGACCTTTTCCAGTACGTAAAGAACGACCAGGGTGCGGCTCAGGCGGCTGTCACTGAGGCTCACGCCGTCTTCAACATGCCGTATGACTACACCCAGAACAAACTGAGCCTCGACGGGTCTTATTATCTCTTCAGGGCCACGAGCCTCAAGGCCGGATATGATTTCGAAGCGATAGAGCGCAGCTACAGGGAAGTGCAGGAGACAAGAGAGAACGCCTTCAGGGCTGCCGTTACCTCCGGGTTCATCGAGGACCTTAACCTGGGCCTGAACGCCTCATACGCCGAAAGGCGCGGCGCGGACGATTATGATCAGGCAAAGAATTACGACCAGTATCATACTGCGCAGTTTACGGCCACCCTCGATGCTGATGAAAGGTTCGACAACCACCCGCTTTTGCGCAAGTTCGACATCGCTGACAGGGACAGGGTCAAGTTCGGCGCGAGCGCATCCTATTCGCCTCTGCCTGAGTTGAGCCTTTCGGCCTTCGCCGACTATCAGGATGACGAGTTCCCCAACTCGGAGCTGGGCATGACCAACAGGGACTCTGAAAGGTATACGGCCGACGTCACATGGTCGCCGGTCGAGATAGCGTCGCTTTACGCCTTCTACACGCTCGAGTTCATTGACACGGAGCAGAGGAGCTGGAGCTTCTCGGGCAGCACGACCGGCACTCCCTCGTCCAAGCAGAGCCAATCAGTGGACCCAACCAGGAGATGGACGGCCACCCACGACGACAGGATACAGACGGTCGGCCTCGGCGCGAGTACCGTATTCCTTGATAACAGGCTCACTGTCAACGCCGATTACTCGTATTCGGAGAGCAATAGCAGGATCAGGTTCAATGCCGGTTCTGCCATAGCTGTCCCCAAGGACATGCCCGCCCTCAAGACAAACCTGCATGTGTTCAACCTTACGGGCAGGTACAGGTTCAGCAATAATGTGAGCGCCGGAGCGGGTTACTCGTTCGAGAGCTATGAGTCGGACGACTGGCAGACCGATACCTTCGATCCGGCTTCGAGCACGATAGCCAACGTGCTGACGCTCTCCGGCCCTGTCGAGGACTACGAGGCCCACCAGGCGACGATATTCGCGACATACCACTTCGGTGGATGAGAATAGGATTATAAAAAGAAAGGAGCACGAGGCAAGATGAGGTTCACGAGACTATTCATATCCGCCGCATTCCTGGCAGCAGCGTTCGCTTATGACGCCGAGGCCGCGCCCAAGTTCGTCGGAGTCGATGGCTGCAAATGCCATAAGGCCGAGATAGCCGACTGGGAGAGGAGCGCGCACGCCAAGGCGTTCGAGCTCCTTTCGCCCGGAAAGAGGGAAGGCAAGAAAAAGAAGGCCAGCCTCGACCCTGAAAAGGATTATTCATCCGATATGAAATGCCTGAAGTGCCACACGGTCGGCTTCAAGGAGGACGGGGGGTATGCCGACGCATCCTCGACGCCGAAGCTCTCCGGAGTGGGCTGCGAGATGTGCCACGGGCCCGGCAGCGAGTACAGGCAGATACACAAGGAGAAGACCACGAAGTTCACAAGGGCAGAGGTGAAGGCGGCCGGACAGACATTCGGCTCCGTGGACCCCGAGGTCTGCTACTCGTGCCACAAGCACAAGGACAACCCGTTCAGGAACGATAATTTCGACGTGAAAGAGGCCTTGAAGGACTCCAGGGCCTTCCACAAGCTCTATCCCTTGGAAGGCAATCACTGAGTCAGAGGAGAGCTATGAAGAAGAAGCTTAAGGACCTGAATCTCGGCGCGAAGTTCATGCTCACGATCGGCGCCGCCCTTGTAGTCCTCACCGTCTTCGACGTGTGGTTCAGCACGAAGAAGGAGAAGGACATAATGTACAAGGACATAAAGAAGTGGACCTTCGTCTTCGCCGAGAACGTGAGGACCGCGCTCAACACCCTCATGCGCGAAGACCAGATGGACATCCGCTTCTCCATGCTCGATGCAATGTCCAAGGAGATCGAGGGCGTCGAGAACGTGAGGATAATAAGGGGCCCCAAGGTGGACGAAGGCTTCCGCAGGATACGGGAAGAGGAGACCATCCCCAGGGAGATGGAGGCCATCAAGGGCTTCAAGGAGGACATCGCGCGCCTTGAGAAGGAACTTAAGTCTGCAAGGGACCCTGGCGACAGGAGCGACCTCAAGGAGGAGATAGGGGACCTCGAATCATCGATCAGTGACGCCCAGGAAAAGATAGAGAAGGCGAAGGTGATCCCCGAGACTGACCCGAGGGAGCTGCCAAAGGACGACCTCGACAGGGAGGTGTTGAAAAGCGCCCAGTCCATATATCATTTCGAGGGCGACAAGGCCAGGGTGCTCATACCCTATATAGCCCAGAAGAGCTGCTCGTCTACGAGCGGCTGCCACAAGATGGCGAAAGAGGGCGACGTCCTGGGCGCCATCAGCATGGAGTTCTCGATAGCGGACATACAGAAGGACATAACGGCCAACAACCTGAAGACCGCCGGTGTCGGCGCGGTGAGGCTGGCCATCATACTCGGCATCCTCTCGCTCTTCATGACCATATTCGTCACCAGGGGTATAAAGGCCCTGCTCGCGGGCTTCAACAGGATGTCCGAGGGTGACTTCTCAACCAAGCTCCCGGTCGTGAGCCAGGACGAG
>CAZDUP010000187.1:0-2197 GCA_964508625.1 uncultured Thermodesulfobacteriota bacterium | reverse complement strand
CTCCACGGGCTTCAACTCGTTCCTCGACAGGTTCAACGAGATGATAAAGGAGATACAGGACGCTACAGTAAAGATAGCGGTCACCTCAGAGGACCTCTCCACCTCGTCAAACCAGATAGTGAGCGGCACCGAGGCCCAGAAGGCGAAGACCGCAATGGTCGCGACCGCCTCCGAGGAATTGAGCGCCACAATAAACGAGGTCGCCGGCAACACCCACGGCGCTGCCGAGGCGGCCATGAGGGCCAGCAAGGCGGCGAAGATGGGCGCGGACATAGTCTCGCATTCGATAAACGGCATGAACTCCATCGTGCCTATAGTCAACGAGTCCTGCGACACCATATCCAAGCTCGGCAGCCGCTCAGCCGAGATAGGCAAGATAGTCGGCGTCATCAACGACATCGCCGACCAGACCAACCTGCTTGCGCTCAACGCTGCCATAGAGGCTGCGAGGGCAGGGGAGCAGGGCAGGGGCTTTGCCGTCGTTGCCGACGAGGTGAAAAAGCTCGCCGAGAGGACGACGCAGGCGACAAAGGAGATAAGCGTCATGATAAAGGCCATCCAGGAGGACACCAGGATGGCGATAGAGAGCACTGACAAGGAAGTGAGGGCCGTCGAAGAGGCATCCGGCTACGCAAAGGAGGCGGGAGTCGCCCTCGGCGAAATACTCGGCCAGGTCGAGCAGGTCTCGACCATGGTGCAGCAGATAGCCACCGCCTCTGAGCAGCAGTCTACCGCTGCCGGCCAGATAAGCCGCGATATAGAGACGGTCGCGGATGTCGCGAGGGACAGGGCCCAGGACGTGAGCCATGTCGCGGACGCGGCAGTTGACCTCGCCAAGCTCTCGGCAAGGCTCAAGGATATGATATCGCGTTTCAGGCTCGAGGAATCCGCGTCCAGGGCAGAGCAGCCAGTTTTCAATGAAGAGCTGAAAAAGAAAAAGAAGCTCGCGCTCGTGAAATAGAACGCCTTCCGCCAAAGGGCCTCCCCAAGAAGGGGAGGCCCTTTTTTTTGCCCTCAGACATACCCTTTCAGGGTATCACCTGCCGCCTGTCTGCCTGACCGGTTTCAATTGACTTTTTCAGGACGTTTGTGTATTCTTATACGCTCCAAAATTCCGAAAACCGTAAGTGCCCGTTTTTGTGGAATAAAGGACCCGCAATAGGTTATAATAACGTCGTTAATACCCCCTAAAAGGAGGAAATCTGTGGGCAAGAGCGTTGCGCAGAAGCTGATCGACAGCCACCTTGTATCAGGCGAGCCTGTACAGGGCAAAGAGGTAAACATCAGGATAGACCAGACCATCACCCAGGACGCAACCGGTACGATGGCATATCTGCAGTTCGAGGCGATGGGCGTGCCCAGGGTAAAGACGGAGCTCTCGGTGAGCTACGTTGACCACAACACGCTCCAGTACGGCGGTTTTGAGAACGCCGACGACCACAGGTTCCTGCAGACACTCGCTTCAAAGTACGGCATTTACTTCTCAAAGCCCGGCAATGGCATATGCCACCAGGTGCACCTTGAGAGATTCGGAAAGCCCGGCAAGACGATGCTGGGCTCTGACAGCCATACGCCCACGGGCGGCGGCATAGGCATGCTTGCCATAGGCGCAGGCGGCCTTGACGTTGCAGTGGCAATGGGCGGCGGCCCCTTCAACCTCGTATACCCAAAGGTCGTTAAGGTCGACCTCAAGGGTAAGCTCAAGCCCTGGGTATCGGCAAAGGACATCATACTCGAGCTCTTGAGAAAGATGACCGTCAAGGGCGGAGTGGGCAAGGTAATCGAGTACGCTGGCGACGGCGTGGCGAGCCTCTCTGTCCCCGAGAGGGCGACAATCACCAACATGGGCGCCGAGCTCGGCGCGACGTCTTCGGTATTCCCGTCTGACAGCGTCACAAAGGAGTTCCTTGCGGCGCAGGGCAGGGAAGGCGACTGGATAGAGCTCAAGGCAGACGAGGACGCGAAGTATGACGAGGTCATAGAGATAAACCTCTCCAAGCTCGAGCCCATGATAGCCAAGCCCCACATGCCTGACCAGGTATGCAAGGTATCCGAAATAGAGGGCATGAAGGTCGACCAGGTCTGCGTGGGAAGCTGCACCAACTCATCGTATCGCGACCTTATGCTCGTATCCGAGGTATTCCACAAGGGCGAATTCAAGGTGCACCCTGACGTCAGCATGACGATATCCCCGGGC
>CAZDUP010000186.1:5023-5558 GCA_964508625.1 uncultured Thermodesulfobacteriota bacterium | reverse complement strand
GCAAGGCTGGTATTACCGTCAACAAGAACACCATACCCTTTGAGACAAGGAGCCCCTTTGTCACCAGCGGCATAAGGATAGGCGTCCCGGCCTCGACCACAAAGGGCATGAAAGAGCCTGAGATGGAGGCTATCGCGGGCTTCATCGACAGGGCGTTGAAGGACAGGGCAGACGAGGCAAAGCTCGCTGCCATAAGGGCAGAGGTAAAGGAACTGTGCATGAGGTTCCCGGTTTATCGGGACAGACTTGAGAAGGCTATGGTATAATTTGTCATTCTGAGGAGCCGAAGGCGAAGAAGAATCTCGGCGCAATTCAGACCCAGGGATTCTTCGCTTCGCTCAGAATGAAGAAGCTGGCTTACAGGCCTGCCGCGCCGCGGCAGGCCTGTATTTTTTTGCGTCTTGCGCAATAGGTTGAAATCTGTTAATTTTCCGAAAATGGAGTATATCCTTGGCTTCGGCTCGCCACACAAGGCATTGAAGGCCGAAGATATTCTAAAGAAGGCAGGGGTGAGCTTCAGGCTCCTGCCAGTGCC
>CAZDUP010000186.1:0-5013 GCA_964508625.1 uncultured Thermodesulfobacteriota bacterium | reverse complement strand
TCATCATGGTAATGGACAAGGCGCTCGAAGGCGCGAAAAAGGCCCTCCTTGATTCAGGGCTTGCGCCAAGGAACGTCTACAGGAAAGAAGGTGAGGAGTATGTTAAGGTGTGACTTCTGCGGAAAGGAGTCGGACAGCGTGGTCCGGGTGGCGATCGACAGGGACTATGACAGGCTCACGGTGCGCCACGAAAAAAGGTATGCCTGCCCCGAATGCTCTGAGAAGAAGGAAAAAGAGAGGCAGGCAAGGCTCAAGGTAAAGAAGTAGTGGGGCAAAGGGCCCTCGTAGTGATGATGAAGTACCCGGAGGCCGGAAAGGTCAAGACCAGGCTCGTTCCCCCGCTCACGCATTCCCAGGCTGCGCTCCTTTACAGGTGCTTTCTGGCAGATACCTTCTCCGCGCTCTCAACCCTTTCCGGCATTGATCTGTTCGCGGCCTACGACCCCGGCGTTACGGAAGAGCAGGTGAGGGCGCTGGTGCCTGAGAGGTTCGCGATATTCCCGCAGGAGGGGGAGGACCTCGGCATCAGGATGAGAAATACCTTCAACCGTTTGCTTCCAACCTATGAAAAGGTCTCGATGGTAGGGGCCGACTCGCCTGACCTGCCGGTATCTCTCATAACAGAATCTTTCGACAGGCTTGATGCTGCTCAAGCTGTCTTCGGACCAGCGAAGGACGGCGGCTATTACCTCGTGGCCCTCAACAACCCGGCGGACGCGCTCTTCACAGGCATAGGTTGGGGCGCCAGCTCGGTGCTTGCGGATTCGCTTGAGAGGGCGCGTAAAGCGCGGATCTTCACGGCGCTTCTCGACCCCTGGCATGACATCGACAGGCCGGAAGACCTTGAGCTTTTGAAAGATAATAATAGAGCGCCCGCAAGCTCCCGCTTTCTGAAGGAGCTTTGTCCTTAGAATGAAGTCATCCATCATCGAAAGATACGGCTTTTTTATCGTGCTTGCCCTTGTCATCGCCTCGGTCGCCGTCATCTACTCAGGCATCCTCAACGCCCCCTTTGTCTACGACGACGAGGATTTCATACTCTATAACACCGCAATACAGGACCTGTCGAATTTCTGGCCTCCTTCAGGGAGCAGGTATTTCGGTTTCCTTTCTTTTGCCCTCAATTACGCGGCCGGAGGATTCGACGTATTTGGCTTTCATCTCGTAAACATCGTCATACACATCGTCAACTCGGTCCTCGTGTATCTTCTGCTGGGCCTCACGTTCAGGGCAGGGTGCATGAAGGAATGCGGCGTTGACCCGCTCACAGCCTGGCTTGTCTCCATCTCAGCGGCCATGCTCTTTGCAGTGCACCCAGTGCAGACCCAGGCCGTCACGTACGTCACGCAGCGCTTCGCGTCACTGGCAACGCTCTTTTATCTGCTCTCGCTTGTCTCTTACATAAGATGGAGGACAGGGGGCGGAAGGCTCTTCTATGCGGCATCCATCATTGCGGCTGTATTCGCCATGAAGACAAAGGAGATAAGTTTCACTCTGCCCTTTGTCATCCTCTTCTATGAGCTTGCCTTCTTCGGCAGGGATGGATTGAGGGCGAGGCTCGTGAAGATGACGCCCCTGCTCGCAACCGTTCTCATCATACCCGTCTCTTTTCTTTTTTTCAGGGGTGGCGTGGGGGCCAATATCGCCGAAGCCCAGGGCGTGGACTTCTTTGGCCTCTCAAGATACGAGTACCTCCTGACCCAGTTCAGGGTCGTGACTCACTACATCAGGCTCTTCTTTATGCCAACGGGCCAGACACTTCTCTATGACTGGCCGCTGTCGCGTTCGTTCCTCGATCCCGCGGTTTTCCTTTCTTTTCTATTCCTGCTTTCGATAGTTCTCCTGTCGGTCTTTGTCCTTTACAGGTCAATAAGGTCAAGGGACGGACTCGGCCTTATAGCCGCGACCGGCATCCTCTGGTTCTTCATAACTGGCTCCGTCGAGTCCTCCTTCCTGCCCATAAAGGACCTCATCTTCGAGCACAGGGTATATCTGCCTTCTGCCGGGGCTTTCAGCGCCTTGAGCGCCGGGGTATTCTGGGTCTTCAAGAGAGCGGGCCTTGTTTACAGGCCGCTGGCAGCCGCTGCCATCGCGATAGCCCTCATATCTCTCGGGGCTGCCGCACATGCGAGGAACCAGGTCTGGAAGAGCCCGCTTTCGCTCTGGCAGGACGTGCTCTCAAAAGACCCCAAGAGCCTCGAGGGCCACCTCAACCTCGGACGAATCTACTTTGAGGCAGGACAGACAAAGGCCGGGATAGGGCAGTTCAGGAAGGCAGTCCAATATAACCCTGCAGACCACCTTGCCCATTACAACCTCGGCCTTGCCTACCAGTATGCCGGCATGCTCGATGAGGCGCATGGTGAGTACCTTTTGACCCTCGCCATCTCACCTGATTACGCGCTGGCCCGTTACGGCCTCGGCACGGTCTACAAGGCCAAAGGCATGATGCCAGAGGCCCAAAGAGAGCTTGAGGCGGCCCTGTCCCTCGACCCCGGCCTCAAGGATGCTGCCCTCGAGCTCAGGTCGCTCCAATAAGCCCGCCTGTTCTCATCTTTTCCTCCCAAGTTGTTGTATTGCAGAACGTATCCTAAAATGATATTCTGGATAATACCTTAAGGATTTGGCTTATTTCATAAATGAAACGACTTCCCCCCTGGGCAAAAAAGCGGCTCGGGCCTGCGAGCAGGCTTCACGAGGTAAAATCAATACTTCGCAGGAGAAATTTGCACACCGTATGCGAATCTGCCCGATGCCCGAACATTGGCGAGTGCTTCTCAAAGCCAACGGCGACCTTCATGATTTTGGGGGATGTCTGCACCAGGACCTGCGGCTTCTGCTCGATCGATAAAAGGGCTGCCCCGCTCCTCGTAGACCCCCATGAGCCGGAGAATATCGCCCTTACGGCCGGTGAGATGAAATTGAAGCACGTGGTCATAACCTCTGTCACGAGGGACGACCTTCCTGACGGCGGAGCGGGCCAATTTGCCTTGACAATCAAGGCTATAAAGGATAACATTTCCGGCATTTTAGTAGAGGTGCTGACCCCTGATTTCAACGGGGATGACCAGGCCCTTTCCACCGTCCTCGAGGCCCGCCCTGATATCTTCAACCACAACCTTGAGACGGTCCCTTCGCTCTATGCGAAGGTGAGGCCCCAGGCTGACTACAGGAGGTCGCTTGAGGTCGTCAGGAAGGCAAAAAGGCCCGGCATTACTACGAAATCCGGCATCATGGTCGGCCTCGGCGAGACCCCGGGAGAGGTCAAAAGCCTTCTTCAGGACCTCAAGGCAGCAGGCTGCGACGCCGTGACAATAGGCCAGTACCTGCGGCCCACGAGGGATAACCTCGAGGTCGTCGAGTACGTCGAGCCCGGCGTTTTCAAGGAATACGAGGAGTTTGGCAGGGAGATAGGCTTGAGACACGTCTACTCCGGGCCGTTCGTAAGAAGCTCATACAATGCGGAGCTGCTCTTAAGCGAGATAAGCGACTAATACTGAGGTGCCATTGATGGAAGAGTTTCACAGGATAAAGAGGCTTCCGCCCTATGTCTTCAACATAGTAACGGAGCTTAAGGTCGCTGCCCGGAAAAGGGGCGAGGACATAATAGACTTCGGCATGGGCAACCCTGACCAGCCCACGCCAAAGCACATAGTGGACAAGCTCATAGAGGCCGCCCACAACCCGAGGAACCACAGGTACTCGGCCTCCCGCGGCATCTATAAGCTCAGGTGCGCAATAGCCGACTGGTACAAGAAGCGTTACGACGTCGATATAGACCCTGAGACAGAGGCTGTCGCGACCATAGGCTCAAAGGAGGGCATAGCCCATCTCGCCCTTGCCATCGTCGGCCCCGGGGACGTCTGCTTCGTGCCAAACCCGACCTACCCGATACACGCCTATTCGGTCATCATAGCTGGCGGCGATCTCAGGAGCATACCACTGCTGCCGGGCGTGGATTTCTTTGACGAGCTGCAGAAGGCCGTGAAGCAGACATGGCCCAAGCCAAAGCTCCTCATACTGAACTTCCCGCACAACCCCACGACGCTCGTGGTTGAAAAGGACTTCTTCGTCAAGGTCGTTGACTTCGCAAAGGAGAACGACCTCATCGTCGTCCATGACCTCGCATATGCCGATATTGTCTTTGACGGCTACAAGGCCCCGAGCTTTCTGGAGGTGCCGGGCGCAAAGGACGTGGGAGTAGAGTTCTTCACCCTCTCCAAGAGCTACAACATGCCTGGCTGGAGGGTGGGCTTTGCCGTTGGCAACAAAAAGCTCATTGCCGCGCTCACGAGGATAAAGAGCTACCTCGATTACGGCATGTTCCAGCCCATACAGATTGCGGGCATAATCGCGTTGAACGGGCCGCAGGAGTGCGTCTCCGAGATGTGCAAGACCTATGAGCTCCGCAGGAACGCCCTCATAGAGAGCTTTGGCAAGGCTGGCTGGGAGATAGAGAAGCCGAAGGCCAGCATGTTCGTTTGGGCCAGGATACCAGAGCACCTGCGCGACATGAAGTCCATAGAGTTCTCCAAGTTCCTTTTGAACAAGGCCAAAGTCGCGGTCTCTCCGGGCATAGGCTTCGGCGAGTACGGCGACGAGTACGTGAGGCTCGCGCTCGTCGAGAACGAGCACAGGATACGCCAGGCGGCAAAGTGCATAAAGAAGGCCCTCGAGGGCTCAGTGAGCAAGGTGGTTGGATGATTACCTCTGAAAGGGACTCCCTGAAGATAGCGCAATCAAAAGGCGTTCGCAAAATAAATGTCGGGCTCATCGGCTTTGGCACGGTAGGCACCGGCGTCGTCAGGGTGTTGAAGGAGAACGCGTCAATAATATGCGACAAGCTCGGCTGCGAGCTTGTGCTGAAGAGGGTCGCTGACAGGGACATTCATAAAGACAGGGGCGTCAAGCTGGACGACGGCGTGCTCACCACTGAGGCGAAGGACATACTGAACGACCCTGAGATATCCATAGTCATCGAGCTCGTGGGCGGCACGGGCATTGCCAGGGAGT
>CAZDUP010000185.1:5352-5566 GCA_964508625.1 uncultured Thermodesulfobacteriota bacterium | reverse complement strand
CGGCCAATGAGATGTTGAGGATGTCCGGCTCAAGCTCGCCCGTTGCCGCAGTTGAGACTGACAGGGTGCGCTCAGGGCTGGCTGCGAAGGCAGCGGCTGGGCAGAACAGAATGAGAGCGGCAAGCATAAAGGCAGTTCTTTTCATACTACCTCCTTCAGAAGGTTTTATAGGCAAAGGCAAGTATGACTGCTCCGAGCGCTATCCTGTAAATGA
>CAZDUP010000185.1:0-5342 GCA_964508625.1 uncultured Thermodesulfobacteriota bacterium | reverse complement strand
CCATCGAGGAGCGCGAGATGAGCTTCATGAAGTAGTGTATTGCTATATATGCGGAGATGAAGGCGGCAATTGCGCCGACAGAGACCGCGAGCCAGGGCGTGTCGAGTCCGGCCCTGACCATCTCTATGCCCTCCTTTGCGCCAGCAAGCAGACCCACGACCATAGCAAGAAGGAAAGAGAACCTCGCGCACGCTGTCCTTGAGAGGCCCATGAAGAGCCCGGCTGTCATTGTTATGCCTGAGCGGCTTGTGCCGGGTATAAGGGCTATTGCCTGTGCAAGGCCAACTGCAATGGCCGTTTTCCAGCCCATTGACCTTATATCGAGCTTCCCAGGGTTCCTGTCTGCAGCCCAGAGCACGAAGCCCCAGATAATAGACGACCAGCCGATGACCTCGAGGGTGCGTAGTTCCGTTGCGACCAGGTCTCGCATGAGTATGCCCGCAAGCCCCACAGGTATGGTCGCGAGGAGGGCCATCCACGCGAGCTGCCCATCGTGGTTGCCCTTGAGCCTCTTTTCCCTGATCGTCCTGACGAAGCCCTTTGAAATAGAGGCTATATCGCCCCTGAAATAGAGGACGACCGCGAGCCAGGTGGCCGTGTTGAGGGCCACGTCAAAGGAGAGCCCCTGGTCAGGCCAGCCCGTGAGAAGCGGCACGAGGATGAGATGCGCAGTAGACGATATGGGCAGGAATTCGGTTATGCCCTGTATGACCGCAAGGACCAGGGCCTGTATTATATCCATTTATATATTCCTTATCCGGTTCTGATCTGAATATAATGGGGGATTGTTACAGCCTCGTTGCGGGATAGTTAAAATAGCGGCTGGGGTCAGGGCTGTTGTCATTCTTCTATGCGAGGTTCAAAGGTATCTTGCCGGGGTCTTTCCTTGCCGCTTCCAGGAGTCTCTTTGCGTAGGATGCCTCTACGCCGAGTCCGAGGGCCTGGGCCTTTTTTAAGGCGCTGGAGAACGACTTTATCCCTTTTTTGGCATCTCGCCTGAAATCTATTTCGCCCATGGAAAGAGTACAGTAGATAAGACCCCTCCTGTCACTGGTCTCTTTGAAGAGCCTCTGGGCCTCCTTGAAGTCCTTTAACGCCTCTTTATCCTTCCCGAGCATCTGCAGCGCTGTGCCCTCTCCCCAGAGCGTATAGGCATAGCTCACCTTGTCGCCTATTTTGCGGTAATTGGTCTTTGCCTTGCCAAAGAATCTGAGCGAGCCCTTGTAGTCTCCAGTCATCCTCATTGAGTTCGCTATGCCGCAGTACGAATAGGCAACGCCGAAGGTGTCCTTGAGCCTGGTGAAGAGCCTGTTGGCCTCAGTGTAGTATCTTTTTGAGTCACCGTATCTGCCGAGCACGCGAGACGTTCCGCCGAGGCCGGTAAGGCAGTATCCGACGCCGCTTCTATCCTTCAGGCTTGAGAAGCCCTTTTTGGCTTCCTTGAAGCCCGCAATCGCCGCCTTGAGGTCGCCCTTCAAACGCAGGGCCCCTGCCCTTGCCCAGAGCGTAAAGGCAACCCCTGCCCGGTCATCATATTTTTTGTATGTCCTGAGCGCCCTGTTGAAGAGGGCAAGGGACTCGCCTACCTCGCCGGTGGCGCGAAGGCTGAGGCCCAGGCCGACCATTGCGTCAAGGGCCCTCATCTCTTCGCCCATTGCAAGGAGTATCTTTCTCGACTGAGCATAACACCTGCCCGCCCTTGTGAAGTCGCCGACCATGCGGTAGGTGTCTCCGAGAGAGAAATAGCACTCGCTCTTTAGCTCGTCATCGACCCCGGATAACCTCTTGGCCTCAAGATAAAGCGGAATGGCTTCCAGGAACCTGGAAAGCGACCTCTTTCGCTCTGCCCTGCCGAATATGGAGTACGGGTTGCTCATAAGTTCAAAATTATAGACCTGTTGCGGAGCTGTTGTAAAGGGGAACTAAGATCGGATTATCTGTCAGGCTCAAATATTCTTTGCGCAAAAAGCCTTTTGCGCGCTGCCGCGCTTTTTTGGCATAAGGCTCCGCTCGCTTTCAGCGTCCATCCTCCGCGCTCGCCCCTTATGAAGCGATGCCTCAAAAGGCATCGCTTCTTCTGCCCCGGCTCGCGCGCTCCTCCCCCAACCTTAGGCTCGCTACGCATTATGCCCATTTATTATAAAAGCAAAAACAGCAGAATCTCCCTCTTTACATGCCCTGACCCTTCTGCTAATCTCTAAGCCATGCGTAGATTAAGGCTGTCAATGGCCCAGATAAACCCGTGTGTCGGGGATATAACGGGCAATGCTGAAAAGATACTCTCATATGCCGGGGAGGCGAAGAAAAGGGGGGCGGACCTTGTCCTCTTCCCTGAGCTTGCCCTTACGGGATACCCGCCCGAAGACCTGCTCTTGAAGCCCGGATTTATTGACGACAATCTGAAGGCCCTCTCAGTGCTGGCAAAAAAGATACGCGGCATAACTGCTGTCGTCGGCTTCGTTGACAGAAAAACCGACATCTACAACGCTGCGGCCGTCATCCATAACGGCCGGGTCGCTGGTGTATACCATAAGATGTATCTGCCCAACTACGGGGTATTCGACGAGCAGAGGTACTTCCAGGCAGGCACAGCGCCTCTTAACTTCATTCTCGGCGGCATAACCATCGGCGTTGAGATATGCGAGGACATCTGGTACCCGGAAGGGCCTGCGAGGGCTCAGTGCCTCGCGGGTGCCGAGGTAATCGTCAACATAAACGCCTCCCCATATCATATCGGCAAGGCAGGGATAAGGGAGGAGATGCTCATAACCAGGGCAAGGGACAACGAGGTCATAGTAGCCTACAACAACACGGTCGGCGGCCAGGACGAGCTGGTCTTTGACGGCAGGGGCATGGTCATAGATGAGCGGGGCAATGTAATCTGCCGCGCAAAGGCCTTTGAGGAGGACCTTGTAACCATCGACCTCGACATAGATTCTATCGAGATGGCGCGCCTCCATGACCCGAGGAGGAGGGAGGCAAAGAGGGCGGCTGACTTGAACGTGAGGACAATCGACCTGGGAAAGGCCGCGAAAAAGCCCGCTGCGGCAAGGATGCGCCAGCAGCAGATCGAGCCCATGGAAGAGGCCGAGGAGGTGCTCAAAGCCCTTGTGCTCGGCACAGGAGACTACGTCCGCAAAAACGGCTTCAGGCACGTTGTCATGGGCTTGAGCGGCGGCATAGATTCATCCCTCGTTGCCGCAATCGCCGCCATTGCGCTCGGCAGGGAAAACATCACCGGCGTGCTCATGCCTTCGAGCTATACTTCAAAGGAGAGCATCGAGGACGCGGAGGCCCTTGCCAGGAATCTGGGCATCAAGACACTCACCATCCCCATAGGCGAGACCTTCGAGGCATATCTCAAGATGATGGGCAAGGCCTTCAGGGGCACAAGGCCAAACGAGGCTGAAGAGAACCTGCAGGCAAGGATACGGGGCAATATACTAATGGCCTTGAGCAACAAATTCGAGTGGCTGGTCCTCACTACAGGCAACAAGAGCGAGATGAGCGTGGGCTATGCGACCCTTTACGGCGACATGGCCGGAGGCTTTGCCGTTATTAAGGACCTGCCGAAGAGCCTTGTCTACAGGGTCTCGCAAGAGGTGAACGAATATCTCGGCATGGAAGCCATCCCTGAAAGGGTATTTACAAAGGCGCCGACAGCCGAGCTTCGCCCGAACCAGACAGACCAGGACACCCTGCCGCCTTACGACGTGCTCGACAGGATATTGAAGGCCTATGTCGAGGAGGACAGGTCTGTCGAAGAGATAGCAGCCACCGGCTTCCCGAAGCAGCTTGTAAAAAAAGTGGCGCGCATGGTCGACAGAAGCGAGTACAAGAGAAGGCAGGCGCCGCCCGGCGTAAAGATTACCCCGAGGGCCCTTGGCAAGGACAGGCGCATGCCCATAACGAACCGCTATGAGAGCCGGGGCAAGTAGCCCTCATATCCTGCGGAAGCTCTTCAAGGCGGCGATAGAGGCCGCCTCCCCTTACGATGCTGTCCGCAAAAACCTCATCCTCTCGCCCTCCGCAAAGAAACTTTCAATAAGATCAACCGGCAACTCTGTTGACCTCAGGAAGTACAGGCGCATTTTCGTGGCCGGGGCTGGCAAGGCGGTCTGCCCAATGGCAATGGCCATTGAGGAGCTCCTCGGGGAGAGGATTACAAAGGGGCTTGTCGTAACCAGGTACGGCCACTCCATTCCACTAAAAAGAATAAGCGTTGCCGAGGCCGGACATCCGATACCTGACGGCAAGGGTGTGAAGGCTGCCCGGGCGATAATGGATATGGCAACCGAGGCCGCAAAGGGCGACCTCTTCATATTCCTCCTCACTGGCGGTGCGTCAGCCCTGCTGAGCGCGCCAGCCGAGGGCATCAGCCTCAAGGACAAGCAGCGTATCTCCGGCATGCTCATCAAGTCCGGCGCATCCATCAATGAGATGAATACAGTCAGAAAGCACCTCTCAAGGGTAAAGGGCGGCCGTCTGGCCGAGCTTGCGTATCCGGCGCGCGTCCTGACGCTCATAATATCTGACGTTGTCGGCAACGACCTCTCTGTAATCGGCTCCGGACCAACCGTGCCAGACCCCTCGACATTTGACGACGCCATCGGAACCCTTAAGAAGTATGGCCTGAGAGCGAGTGTACCAAAGGCTGCAGTCGAGTTCTTGCGTCAAGGCAGCCAAGGCAGAATGGCTGAGACCCCGAAGCCGGGGAGCGCGGCATTGAGTCAATCCGGGAATTTCATCATCGCAGATAACCTCTCGGCCCTGGGCGCGGCCAGGGACATGGCAGCCTCTTTCGGGTACAGGCCCATCATACTGTCGTCATCGATAACAGGTAGTACTCGCGAGGCCGCGCGCTTCTTCGCATCCGTGCTCAGGGAAATAAGGGCGTCAGGCAATCCGGTACGGCCCCCTGCCTGCGTGCTCATGGGCGGAGAGACGACGCTCAAGGTTACTGGGAGCGGCAAGGGCGGAAGGAACCAGGAGTTCGCGCTCGCCGCAGCAATCGAGCTTGCGGGCGCGAAAGGAATTTCAGTCCTCGCTGCAGGCACTGACGGCACAGACGGCCCGACAGACGCCGCCGGGGCTATCATCGGCCCGAAGAGCCTCAGGAAGGCAGCGAGGATGGGCATGGACGCAAAAAGATACCTTGCCCAAAACGACTCTTATAGCTTCTTCAAGGCAGCAGGCGGGCTATTCATGACTGGGCCGACAGGCACGAACGTGATGGACATCGCTATAGGGCTGGTGGATTGAATTAAAAAAGGCAGGGGAATCATCCCCTGCCATACTTAAGGAAGCTCTGAATAATTCATATTTCCGTGCCATTGCGAGGA
>CAZDUP010000184.1:0-5578 GCA_964508625.1 uncultured Thermodesulfobacteriota bacterium | reverse complement strand
AACCGCTTTCTCTGGCCGCTCTGCCATATGACACTCGACAGGGTTCACCTGAGGCGTTCCTACTGGCGGAGCTACAGAAAGGTCAATGCCCTCTTCGCAAAGGCGGCAGCAGAGGAGGCGGGCCCCGGCTCCATCGTCTGGCTGCAGGACTATCACCTCGCGCTCTGCGCCCCGGTGATAAAGGAGCTATGCGCCGGCGCCTTCGTCTCAATCTTCTGGCACATACCGTGGCCTCCGCACGCGGTATTCAGGATATGCCCGCAGAGAAAAGAGATCCTCGAATCACTCCTTGCCAACGACCTCATCGGCTTTCAGCTCCCCGGCTTCATGGAGAACTTCGCCCAATGCGCCCGAAAGGAGCTTGGCTGCGAAGTCGACCTGGCTCGCGGCGTCATAAGCCACAACGGGCGCTCGACCCGGCTCAAGGCATTTCCCATAAGCGTGGACTTCGAGTGGTTCGAACGGGCCTCTGAATCGGCCGGGGCCAGAAGGTTCATCTCTCGGTTCTTGAGGAAGCGGGGGCTTGAGAGATCGAAGATAATACTGAGCGTCAACAGGCTCGACTATACCAAGGGCATGATAAAGTGCCTCGAGGCCATAGAGCTGTTTTTCACGAAGTTTCCGAGGCACAGGGGCTCTATTACGTTCGTCCAGATAGCGGTGCCCACGCGCAAGGTCGAGCCTTATCTCAGCTACATGGAGATGGTGAAGAGCAAGGTGGATTCCATAAACCTCAAGCTCGCCAGAAATAACTGGAAGCCCGTGGAGTACATCACGGCCAACCTTTCGCACACAGAGCTCTCGGCGCTCTACGGGAGGGCCGACATCGCTGTCATAAGCTCGGTCTACGATGGCATGAACCTCGTGGCAAAAGAGTTCATCGCCTCTCAGTCCGGCCTCTCGGGGAGCCTCCTCATAAGCGAATTTGCCGGCGCGTCCGAGCTGCCGGGGGTCACACTCATCAACCCCTACGACACCGAAGGTTGCGCCCTGGCCATAAAGGCCGCGCTCAAGGCAGGCCCGGCCCAGAAGAGAAGGGCGCTGGAAAAGGCGCGGGCCCACGTGCGCGAGCACGATATCAAGAGATGGGTTGCTGACATATTCATGGAGATAAAGAAGGTCCAGGATGAGCAGATACCTCTTGAGTTCCTTGAACGGACCCCTGAAGCGGTTAAGGGATAGGCGGGTCTCGTTTTTTCTGGACTTCGACGGCACGCTCTCACCGATAGCCTCGAGGCCTCAGGACGCCCGCCTCGCCCCTGAGATGAAAGGGCTTTTGAAGGCCCTGTCCGATTCATTCCCGGTGGCAGTTGTCTCTGGCAGAAGGCTCGACGATATAAAATCGATTACCGGGCTGCCTGGACTGGCCTATGCCGGGAACCACGGCCTTGAGATAGATTCTCCTGATTTCAGCATGCTCTTTGACCCCGGCCCCTGGATTCAAGGAGAGCTCGCAAGGCTTTCCCGCTCCCTCGACGGCCTCTCGAAAATGTTCCCCGGCACCCTCCTTGAGGACAAGGGCCTCTCGCTCTCGCTCCATTACAGGCTCCTCGACCCGGCCCTGCTCGCCGGATTTGAAAGGGCATTCTCGGATGCGTCATCTGCTGCCCTTGAAGGGGGCAGGGTCTATCTCTCGAGGAGCAAGATGGCCTTTGAGATAAAGGCCAGCGTCAAGTGGGACAAGGGGCAAGCGGTGCTCTGGCTTCTGGAGAGGCCGCGCTTTTCAGGAACGTTCCCGCTGTACATCGGCGATGATGAGACTGACATGGACGCGTACAGGGCAATAAGAGAGAACGGCATATCTGTGCACGTTGGCCACGAGACAGACGAGGCGCAGTACCATCTCAACGCGCAGGCAGAGGTGAAGGCCTTTCTTGAGATGGCGCTGGGGACGATGCGTCCCCGGCAGCCCGGCATTGTGAATGTGACAAGGCCGGGAATGAAACGAAAAAGAATCTAATTTCAGCCCCCTGTCAAAGACCTCTTTCCGCGCTTGGCGCGCGGGTCGGGCATAAGTCTGGCTCGCTTTCCGCCCCCATCCTCCGCGCTCGCCCCTTATGTCGCGAGAGAGCTTAGCTCTCACCGCTCCTTCGACCCCGGCTCGCGCGTCCCTCCCCCATCCCTATGCTCGCTTACGCCTTATGCCCGCATGGTTTTAAAAAAGAAAATTCAAAATCTCTTTTTCATGAGCTCACCCACCCTCTCAGCCATCGGCGGGTGGGTGTAATGGAATGCCGCGTAGAGCGGGTGGGGAAAGAGGTTCGAGAGATTGTCCTTGGAGAGCTTCACGAGCGCGCCTGCCATTGCCGAGGGGTCCCGGGAGATTTCGAGGGCATAGGCATCGGCCTCACGCTCGTGCCTTCGCGAGACATATGAGAAGAGGGGCTTAAGAGGGAATGATACGATCGGCAGGAGAAATCCGAGGAGCACTGCGAGCGCGTAAAACGACGCGCCCTCAAATGCGAAGACCCGCTCCAGGACGCCGCTCCCTATCATCCTGTATGAGATATAAATGGCAGCGAGCGAGATGGCGCCCATCGCAATAAGGGCCTTTTGAAGGTGCCTCTTTTTCCAGTGGCCTGCCTCATGCGCGAGCACAGAGGCTATCTCGTCCTTTTCCAGCTTCTCAAGGAGGGTGTCATAGAGCACTATCCTCTTGACGTGGCCGATGCCGGTGAAATATGCGTTCGTATGCGTGGTGCGCCTCGACGCGTCTATCCTCAATACCCTCCCCACCCTTATGCCGGCAGCCTCCGCCACCTTCGTCATCCGTTCCTTCAGTTCCTGGTCATCGACCTCGTCGAACCTGTTGAAGAGCGGCTCGATCAGGTATGGCGATATGTACATCATGAAAACGCTGAAGGATACAAAGAGGCACCATATCCAGAACCACCATAGTCCGGGGCTCTCTCTCACTATCCAGAGGCCAGCGATGATGAGCGCGGCCGTAAGGATGGCGGATATAGCGAGCGACTTGGAAAAATCCGTGAACCATAGAGCTGGCGTCATATTGCTGAAGCCGTACCTCTTCTCGATCCTGAAGCTCCGGTAAAGCGCGAATGGCGCGGAAAGGAGCGCATCTGCAAGGAAGAGCGCCATGAAAAATGCGATGCCTGATGAGATGAAGCCCAGGCCGAGTGACGCCACCCAGGCGTCAAAGGGCTTTAGTATCGAAAGTATGAATACAAGGGTGAGCGCCACGCCCAGTACGGATTCAAAGATTGCAAAGCGGGTCTTCTCTATAGTGTACTGTTGCGAGCGCTCGAGCGTGCCACTGTCCAAATGTCCCTCGAAGCCCGGCGGCGGAGAGGAGCCTTTCTCTTTCATGTGCCTGACATTCAGGTATTCGAGCCACCAGCCGAATAGAGCTGCCGCGAAATACGCGGTTATGATTGCCGCAAGCGTCCACATACCCTTAGTCTACCTCAAATGAAAACGGATTTCATTGACATCTCCGCCATTTATATGATAATTTTCAGATTGTTCCCTGTTATGGTTTTTCCAGTTTTAAAAAACTGCGATTCGCGCCCCGGAGCAATTCAGCGCATGGGAACCCTTGTCAAAAATTTCGTATTCGCCTTGCTTATCGTCCTGGCCGCCTCTGGCGCAGCCTTTGGCGATGCCCTTTGCAACTTCGACGACACCACCCAATCCGAAGAAAATCTCAAAAAGGGAAAGGCCGCTGAAAAGGAGGGCAAGACCCTTGACGCGGTCCTTTTCTTCAGGGCTGCCGACACAATGTGCGGAAACCGCCTGGAGGCGCGCGAGGGGATAAAGCGCATTGGAGCGAAGATGGGCAGGGAGGCTGCCCAGAAGGGCAGGATATTCACGGGCAAGAGCATCTTCTCCACGGTGCCTGACCCTGACTGCCGCAGATGGGTGCGCGCATATGACGTGCCCAACCCTTATGAGCCGAGCGTGCCCGGGCTCTGCATCCGGCAGTCTGGCGGCGTAAGGGTGCAGCTCGACCCGGCTGCTGGCGCGTACGACTGGTATGAGGCAACCTACAACTACAGGGAATCAGACCTGCTCATATTGAAAGGGGTCACTGCCAGCCCCGGGGATATAGCCGTATTCGAGGCAGCGCAGAGGCACTTTCAGGCGAGGCTCAAGCTCCACGACAGCGGATACCAGCCTGACCCACAGCACATGAAGGAGCTCCAGAAGATGGCGTCAACAAACGCCGCCTCTTTTCTCGCAAGGGAGGACAAGGAGTTTCAGAGCTCAAAGGATACGGAAAGGTCTCTCACGAGACTCGAGAACGCGATGAAGTGGGCCATATACGGCTCTGACGCGGACAGGGCCAAAGTCACTCACCGCGCCCTTGACAGGGCACAGGAGGCGTTGAAGGGCAGCGGCATCTCAAACCTCTATGATGCGCTCGAGTACTACTCATTCGCAGGCGAGGCGGACAAGGTAGCGGACGTTGCTGAAAGGGCTGACGAGCTCGGGCTCTCTGCCCTCAATGACAACGACCCGGTTACCGCCCTCAAGTACTTCATGCTCTCAGGGAACAGGGCGCTTATCGATAAGACCAGGCCGCTCGCTGAAAAAGCCCAGAAAGACCCGGCATCGAAGAAAACAGGACTGCCTGCAATGTAGGCTGCCTGAAGAATTCCCCATCCAGGCCTGCCTCGCCCGGCGGCGCGCTGACTGGTTCCGATGCAGGCCTCCTTATCCTCTCGACCGGGTCCTCTCCCGCAAGCCGCATAAACTCCGCGTAGCTCCTCAATACCCTCTTCGTATACGCCCTCGTCTCGTCGTATGGTATCGATTCCACGAACTCGTCGAGATCGGATGGCAGCGTCTTCGACCATCTCGCAGCCGCGTTAGGCCCGGCGTTGTAGCCCGCGACCGTAAGGGCAAGGTCCCCCTTGAACCTCTCAAGGAGCTGCCCCAGGTACCATGAGCCGAACCTGAGGCTCGTGTCCGCCTCGAGGAGGCTCTCCCTCTCGAATTCCAGGCCAAGCTCCCTGGCAATGGCCTTTGCCGTCGAGGGCATTATCTGCATGAGCCCGAGCGCGCCAACGGGAGAGACCGCCTCGGGGTTGAAGTGGCTCTCCTCCCTCGCTACAGCGGCAACGAGGAAGGGGTCAGATGCCCCTGCCCCCTTCTGCCTCGCCCTGTCAACGAGCCCCAGAGGGAAACCGAGGTGAACTGACTCTCTATCACGTATAAGGTGCTGCCTGTATATCCTGAAGGCGCGGTAAAAGTCGTTGGCCTTATACAGGAGCCCTGCTAGTTCCGAGAGTCCCTCTTTACCGCCAGGCGAGAGCTTCGCTGCCGCGTCGAGCTCGTCTGCAGCCTCGCTATTGAGACCAAGAAGGAGAAGCTCCCGGGCGGCCCTGTAATGAGCAGTCCGCGCAAGCGGCCCTTCGCTGACTTCTTCTGGCATTGACTTCCTTTCCATCTCAGCGCCAGAGACTGGCACGGCGACAAATGACAGACCGCTCTCCGTACCCTGCCTTGCCCTCATGGCGGCCATTAGACAGTAGAACGACCCTTCATCCTTTTCGCAGACTGCCCTGTAGGTGTCGGCTGCCTCATAATCCCTGCCTGCCTTCTCAGCGCTGCGGCC
>CAZDUP010000183.1:0-5593 GCA_964508625.1 uncultured Thermodesulfobacteriota bacterium | reverse complement strand
TTGACGTATGCGTTGACGTGGGCGAGAAGAAGGTCGTGGCGCTCTCGACCGACAAGGCGGCAAACCCCATCAACCTCTACGGAGCCACCAAGCTCTGCTCTGACAAGCTCTTCATCGCAGGCAACTCCTATGCCGGAAGCAAGCCCACACGCTTCTCGGTCGTCCGCTACGGCAACGTTGTGGGCAGCCGCGGGAGCGTCATCCCGCTCTTTCTTAAGATGAAGGAGACCGGCACTCTTCCCATTACCGACACCCGCATGACCCGCTTCTGGATAACCCTCGACGAGGGAGCTGACTTCGTCCTTGCCTCGCTTGAGAGGATGAAGGGCGGCGAGATCTTCGTACCCAAGATACCCAGCGCCAAGATGACCGACGTCGCAAGGGCAATAGCCCCCAACGCGCAGATCAAGGTCATCGGCATAAGGCCGGGCGAGAAGCTCCACGAGACGCTCATATCCGAGGACGACGGCAGGCTCACGCTCGAGTACGACACCCACTTCGTCATCCAGCCCCAGTTCACCTGGTGGGGCGAGGAGAGGAAGAACGGCGGCAGGCCTGTCACGGAAGGCTTCGTCTATTCGAGCGACAGGAACGACAGGGTGCTGAGCGCGCACGAGATAAAGAACATCGTACAGGAGTTCACCAATGGGGAAGAAGGCCATATCCTACGGGCGGCAAACAATTGACGAGGCCGACATAGCGGCGGTAACCGATGCCATCCGTTCAGGGATGCTCACGCAGGGGCCGCTTGTCGATTCGTTCGAGAGGGCAATTGCCGGGTACACCGGCGCGAAGTACGCGGTGGTATGCTCGAACGGCACGGCCGCCCTGCATCTGGCATGCAAGGCAGCCGGCCTCGGCGCAGGCGACAAGGCCCTTACGTCGCCCATAACGTTCCTGGCATCGGCAAACGCGGCATTCTACGCAGGGGCCATTCCCGAGTTTGCCGATATCGACCCCGAGACATTCAACATCGACCCGAATGAGATCGAAAAGAAGACCAAGTACAACAGGGCGATAAAGGCCCTCATACCGGTCCACTTCGCCGGAAGGCCCTGCGACATTGAAAGCATCCGTACGATAGCTAAAGACCGCGGCCTGAGCGTCATCGAGGACGCCTGCCACGCCCTGGGCGCCGAGTGGACGGACTCTGAGGGCAGGGTCAACAGGGTCGGCTCGTGCAGCCATTCAGAGATGACTGTGCTGAGCTTCCATCCGGTAAAGTCCATAACGACGGCCGAAGGCGGCGCGATAACGACGAATAGCAAAGAGCTTTACGAAAAGCTGCTGTCGCTCCGGAGCCACGGGACCGTCAGGGACCCGTCAAGGTTCTCCAACCCTTCCCCTGGCCCCTGGTATTACGAGATGCAGGACCTGGGCTTCAATTACCGCCTCTCTGACATACAGTGCGCCCTGGGCTTAAGCCTTATAAAGAAGCTCTATGGCTTAATATAAAGGAGGGCGGAGATAGCGGCCCTCTACGGATGGCTCTTCTCAAAGCACCCGTTCATAAAAACGCCGCCAGAGGACGCCAACTCGAAGAGCTCGTGGCACCTGTATCCCGTGAGAATAGACTTTGACGGGCTCGGCATAAAAAAGGGCGAGCTCTTCAGATTGATGTCGGAGATAGGCATAAACCTCCAGGTCCATTATATCCCGGTCCATACACAGCCTTATTACAGGAGGCTTGGCTTCAGGCCGGGCAGGTACCCGAAGGCAGAAAGATTCTACATGGAAGAGGTCAGCCTTCCAATATATCCGCTCCTTACGGACGAAGAGGCCGGGACAGTTGCCGAGGCCCTTGTCTCGACAATAGCGTGCCTCTGTTCGCCCACCCGGCGGGCCGAGGCCGTTTAACGGAGGTGGAGTGATGATGCCGGTATACGTATGCAGGGATTGCAAAAGGGAGTTTGCTGGCTGGGGCGCCAGGCACAAGATGGCCACCGGAAAAGGGCTCTTCTGCCCTGAATGCGAAGGGGCCCTTGAAGAGAGAAGGGAAGGCGAAGGCAAGAACACCAGGAAGGGCAGCCGCAAGAAGGCCGCCTGAGTGGGCCTGAATATATTGTAAGGGAGTCAATCCTCATGAGGAGCGCAATCGACATAGGCGGAAGGCGCGTCGGCGCCGGATGCCCGGTATACGTGATAGCCGAGATAGGCTCGAACCACGACGGCGATCTTGAGAGGGCCAGGGAGCTCATCGCTGCTGCAAAAGGCGCGGGGGCTGACGCTGTAAAATTCCAGTCCTTTACCGCCGAGGGGCTAATAAACCCGTTGCGGCCCGATGAAAATGGCGATTGGGTAGACCACCCGGCGTTTCCGGTCCTGAAGAGGCTTACGGTTCCGGAGGAGTGGCACGCAGTATTGAAGAAGCACTGCGCAAGCCTGGGCGTAACCTTCCTTTCAGCGCCTTTTGACCCAGGCAGGGCAGAGCTTTTGAACACATTGAAGATAGACGCGTTCAAGCTCGCATCAGGCGAGCTCACGAACGACCCGCTCCTGAAGCAGGTCGCCGCATATGGCAAGCCGGTAATACTCTCCACCGGGGCCGCTTACCTCGAAGAGGTCAGGCGGGCGGTAGAGATCATAACGGACGAGAAGAACTACCAGGTCGCGCTCCTTCACTGCGCGTCTCTATATCCGCCGACATACGCCGACGTCAACATAAGGGCGATGGTCACGCTTGCCAGGGAGTTCGGCTGCCCAGTCGGGTTTTCAGACCATACGCCCGGCAGCGAGGTGCCTGTGGCGGCTGTCGCGCTCGGCGCGTCGATAATCGAGAAGCATATTACGTTTGACCGTAAGCTCAAGGGCCCTGACCATCCATATGCAATGGAGGTGTCTGAGTTCAGGGCAATGGTCAATTCAATAAGGAACGTCGAGGCCGCTCTCGGCAGCGGCATAAAAGAGCCTTCGCAGAACGAGCTGCCCGAAAGGGTCGGGGCGAGACGTTCCATTTATGCAAGCCGGGCCATACCGAAGGGAGAGGTCATTACCTCGGATATGGTAAAGCTCGTGCGCCACGCTTACGGCATGGGGCCTGGGGAGCTTGGCAGGATCATAGGAAGGGTCGCGGGCAGGGACCTCAAAAAAGACATGTTGGTGAGGAGCGAAGACATATGCGAGTGAAGACAGGCTTCAAGCCGGTAGTTGCAATCGTGCAGGCGAGGATGGGTTCAACGAGGCTCCCTGGAAAGGTCATGAAGCCAATCGGCGGCAGGCCCATACTCTGGCATGTGGTCAACAGGTTGAAGGCCGCGAGCCTCGTTGACGACATCATCGTTGCCACGACAGACCAGCCGTCGGACGACATCATAAAGGAATGGTGCGGCCTCAACGGGACCGGATGCTACAGGGGGTCCCAGGACGATGTGCTCGACAGGTTCTTCTACGCAGCGCGCGCTGCCGGGGCCAGGACGATAGTCAGGATAACTTCCGACTGTCCGCTTATCGACCCGGCGCTCGTTGACAGGGCCATAAGGAAGTTCAGCGAGGGCGGCTTCGACTACGTGAGCCTCGACCCGAGCTTCCCGGACGGACTCGACGCCGAGGTCTTCTCGTTCGAGGCGCTCGAGAAGGCATACATGGAGGCCGCGCTCTCCTCTGAGCGCGAGCACGTGACGCCATACATCTGGAAGAGAACGCAGGTCTTCAGGGTATGCAGGATAATGAGCGAGGCCGACCTTTCGCATATGCGCTGGACCGTTGACGACGAGAGGGATTTGAAGCTCGTTACCGCCATATACGACGGGATAAACGCTGGCGAAAGGGTATTCCACATGGACGAGATACTCAGGTTCCTCGAGAAGAACCCCGCGCTACTCGGCATAAACGCCCAGACAGAGCGCAACGAGGGCTACGCAAAGTCGCTCAAGGAAGACAAGCTGGTCCAGAGGGCCGGTTAAAAAATTTGAGAGGGCGGACCATGAATCTGGCTGAAAAAAAAGAATCGAAGAGGACCCTTTTCCCGGCCTCGGAGATATTGTGGGACAAGGCTGTCAATCTGATACCGTGCGGCACGCAGACCCTGAGCAAGGGGCCTGACCAGTTCGTGCGCGGGGTCACACCCAAGTATCTGAAAAGGGGAAAGGGCTCGCACGTCTGGGACGTTGACGGAAACGAGTACATAGACTACCCGCTGGCGCTCGGGCCCATACTGCTGGGCTACGATTACGCTCCGGTGAGCGAGGCTGTCATCCACCAGGTGAAGGAGGGCACGACCTTCACGCTCATGCACCCGCTGGAGGTAGAGGTCGCGGAACTGCTTACGTCGATAATCCCCTCGGCCGAGATGGTCAGGTTCGGCAAGAACGGCGCTGACGTGACGAGCGCGGCTGTGAAGGTAGCAAGGGCATATACCGGCAGGGACCACATAGCCTATTGCGGATATCACGGCTGCCAGGACTGGTACGCGGTCACGACGCCGAGGAACAAGGGCATACCCAAGGCCCTATCGGAATACATGCACGCCTTCGAGTACAACAGGATAGAGTCGCTTGAGAGGCTCTTTGCCGAGCACCCGGGCAAGATCGGCTGCGTCATCATGGAGGTCCCTGGGACTGACCCTGTCGTGGACCTCAAGAGCGGAAAGAACTTTTTGCAGCTCGCGAAGGAAGTCGCCAACAGGAACGGCGCCCTTTTCGTGCTCGACGAGATAGTCACCGGTTTCAGGTACTCCATAGGCGGCGCACAGAAGTACTACGGCGTCTCACCCGACCTCTCATGCTTTGGAAAGGGCATGGCAAACGGGTTCGCCATATCCGCGATCGCAGGCAAGAGGGAGTTCATGAAGGAACTGAATGAGGTATTTTTCTCGATGACCTACTCTGGCGACGCAATAGGCCTCGCTGCCGCCAAGGCCACGATAAACGAGCTCCTCGCAAAGCCCGTGATAAAGCACATATGGGACATGGGGGAGCTGCTGCACAGGGAGATAAACTCGTTTGCCGCGAATTCAGGCGTTGACTTCAGGATATACGGAAAGCCGTGCAGGGGCGGCATCTCGGCGAAGAACGCCGGTGGAGAGGACGACCTGCTCCTCAAAAGCCTCTTCCTGCAGGAGACCGTGAAGAGGGGGGTTCTCTACGGCGGCCCGGTATTCATAAGCTATTCCCATTCCGAAGAGGACATCAGGAAGACCATAGAGGCCTCGAAGGAGGCGATCACAGTGCTGAAGAAGGCAACAGAGAGCGGCGACCCGGCGAGCTTTCTCGAGGGCGAGCCGGTCGGCGTAGTATTCAGGCAGAGAAACTGAGGAGAGAGATGGTGATTGCTCAGGCAAAAGTTCTCGTAGTGGGTTGCGGCTCGATAGGCAGGCGGCACATAAACAATCTCAGGAGCCTCGGCGTCAGGGATTTCATACTCTGCGACACGAGCGAGGAGATGCTCAAAAAGGCCGCTGAAGGACTCAACAACCCGGTTCTTACCACCAGGTTCAGCGACGCAGTTGCCATGAGGCCTCAGGCAGCCGTCATCTGCACGCCCTCTTCGCTTCATCTTGAGATGGCGCTGGAGCTCGCGAAGAACGGCGTGCACCTACTCATAGAAAAGCCCCTGTCGCACAGCCTCGAAGGCGTAGTGGAGCTCGAAAGGCTGG
>CAZDUP010000182.1:0-5609 GCA_964508625.1 uncultured Thermodesulfobacteriota bacterium | reverse complement strand
TCGATGAACTTCTGGTACTCGTCCGCGGTAAGAAGGTCGTCGAGCTCGCCCGCGCCAGCTATCTCCACCTTTATCATCCAGGCGTCGCCGTAAGGGTCTTCGTTTATTGCCTCTGGGCTGTCGATTATAGCGTCGTTTACCTCTGTAACGCTTCCGCTCACCGGGGAATAGAGGTCAGAGACTGCCTTCACTGACTCGACAACTCCGAAGGGCTCGTGCTTGGTGACTGACGCGCCCTCCTGGGGCAGCTCGACATAGACGACGTCGCCGAGCGAGTCCTGCGCGTAGTCTGTTATGCCCACCACCACGGTCTTTCCTTCGACCCTGACCCACTCGTGTTCCTTGGTATACTTAAGGTCCTTGGGGAAATCCATTGTAGTTCTCCTTTCAAGCAATAAAGATGATTATTTCCTGTAGAACGGCAGGGGCACGACTTGTGCCTTTGCAGCGCGCCCCCGTATTACTACTTCAAGGTTGGTGCCAATTGCCTTGAACTCTGGCTTTACAAAGGCAGTGGCAACGCCGACCTCGAGAGAGGGCGACATGGTGCCGCTAACCACCTGGCCGATGTTCTTTCCGCCTGACTGCACCTCGTAGCCCTGCCTCGGTATGCCAGCTTCAAGCATTTTGAGGCCCACGAGCGCCTTTGAAACCCCTTCCTTCGACTGCTTCTCAAGTACCTCTCTGCCGATGAAGTCCTTTGAAAACCTTACATATTTTCCAAGCCCTGCCTCTATGGGCGTTATATCGTCGCCGAGCTCGTGGCCGTATAGCGGATAACCCATCTCGAGCCTCAGGGTGTCCCTTGCGCCGAGCCCTGCCGGGCGTATGCCGTGCGGCATGCCTGCATCGGTCAAGGCCTTCCAGAGGGCAGGGGCTTCCTTGGGGTCGAGGTATATCTCAAACCCGTCCTCGCCAGTGTAGCCTGTCCTCGAGACTATCGCCTCTATCTCGCCTGCCAGCAGGCCTATGTGGAAGTGAAAGTGGCGTACTTCAGCCGGGTCTATGTCCAGCAAAGGCCTCATTGCATCTATTGCCTTGGGCCCCTGTATCGCAATCTGGGCGTAAGAGCTGCTCACGTCCTCTATGGTCACGTCCGGGAACTTTTCCTTTGCCTGGACCTCGAGCATCCAGTCAAAGACCTTGTCCTTGTTCGAGGCGTTGACGACAAAGAGATAGCGGTCTATGTTGAACTTGTAGACTATGGTGTCGTCCACCACGCCGCCGTCAGCCCTGCAAAGGAGGGTGTACTGGCACTGGCCGTCGGTAATGCGCTCGACGTCGTTGGTCATTATGAACTGGACGAAGTCGATGGCGCTGTCGCCTGAGACCTCGATCTCGCCCATGTGGCTTACGTCAAAGAGGCCGCACTCAGAGCGCACGGCCTTGTGCTCCTCGATGACGCCGGAGTACTGGACAGGCATTTCCCATCCCGCGAACGGGACCATCCTGGCGCCGAGCGAGACGTGTATGTCATATAGCGGGGTTCTTTTGAGCACTAAGGTAAAAGGGAATAAATTCGTAAATTCTGCTGGTTTTTCATCTAAAACCTTCAGGCATTTTGAATATTACCAAACGTCCTAAAAATGTCAAAGAAAAAATCAGGAAAATTCCGCTCTCTTGAGCTTTGCCGTTGCGCTCTCTTTCTCTGGTATCATTGAGCTTGAAAACAAATCAAGAGGGCGGCAGTTGGAGCTTGAAAGAGAGATGATGAAGGCGATACTCCGGGGCAGCGCTACGCGCATAATGCTCCTCGGAGGCGCTGATACCGGAAAGACTACCCTTGTCGAGGCCATTGCTGACCGCCTTTCGCGCGCTTACAGGACAGGCATACTCGACCTCGACATGGGTCAATCGCACATCGGCCCGCCAACGACCCTGGGCTTTGGAATGTTGAAAGGCGGCTTCAAGGGGTGGGGCAGGATTAGGCCAGCAGGTATCTATTTTACCGGCGCGACAAGCCCTGTTGGAAACCTCCTGCCCTTGCTCGTTGGCGCAAGGCTCTTGCTGGACAGGGCATTGAAGCAGTGCGAAAGGGTCGTCATCGACACCACTGGGCTCATCTCAGGGCCCATCGGCAGGGTATTGAAGCAGCACAAAATAGACCTCCTCAAGCCAGATCTGGTCATAGCCATCGAGAGGGCAGGAGAGCTCGGGGACATACTCGATGCCTACAGATACGAAAAGCGGCCGAGGGTCTTGAGGTTGAGGGCATCTGACCTGGCTATCCAGAAGACCGTTATAAAGAGGAGCGACTGGAGGGCGCAGAGGTTCAGGGAGTACTTCGAAGGGGCAAGGGCTCTAAGGATAGATACAGGCTCAATGGGTCTGAGGTTCACGAGGGATGTGGAGGCAGAAGGGCTTGAGGAGAGGCTGGTATCGTTCAGGGGCAAAGCAGGGAGGGATATTGCGCTCGGCTATGTAATAGAAGCAGACATTGATAAGGGAATGCTCGTCGTGCGTACGCCGCTTAAAAAGGGGATTGCGTTCTCAACTCTTGTCATAGGCATGGCAAAGGTGGAGCTTTAGGACAGGCTGCTCAAAAAGGGTTCCTCTTCAACTCAACCTCTTCTTATTGACTCGCGGACATTGGAATGGGATAATCCTGTCTGTGAGCGGACCCCAGAGAAAGACCAAGATTATCGCTACAATAGGCCCTTCTTCGAGCCCGCCGGGCGTGATAGAGGGTCTCATGTCTGCTGGCGCAGATGTACTGCGCCTGAACTTCTCCCACGGCTCGCGCCTCCAACACGGCGAGGCCATCTCCTCGATCAGAAAAGTCTCTGAAAGACTCAACCTCCCGACAGCCATACTCCTCGATCTGCAGGGGCCCAAGATACGGGTAGGCCGCCTCAAAAGGCCTTCTGTGGAGCTTAAGGCAGGCAAGCGCATCTCGATTGTGGCGCGCGACCCTGACGGCGATGAATCGATGATATCGACCACATACGGCGACCTTTATAAAGATGTAAGGCCGGGCGACAGGATACTCATGGACGACGGCCTCATAGAGGCGAGGGTGCTTGGGGTCGAAGGCGATGCCATCCAGTGCGAAGTTGTCTACGGCGGCGTACTGAAAGAGAACAAGGGCATGAACCTGCCCGGCGTGAACGTCAGCGCGCCCTGCCTGTCGGATAAGGACCTCGCGGACCTCTCCTTTGGCATTCAGAAGGGTGTTGATTACATCGCCCTTTCATTCGTCAGAAAGGCCTCTGAAGTCGCAAGGGTAAAGGAGATAATAAAGTCAGCCGGCTCGGACATACCTGTAATCGCAAAGATAGAGAAGGCAGAGGCAATAGAGGACCTCGATGCCATATTGGAAGAGTCTGACGGCATAATGATAGCGAGGGGAGACCTTGGGGTCGAGCTGTCGACAGAAGAGATACCAGTCCTCCAGAAAAAGCTCGTCTCAAGGGCGAACGAGGCCGGAAAGGTCGTCATCACGGCGACACAGATGATGGAGTCGATGATAACCAACCCGAGGCCCACGAGGGCAGAGGCATCTGACGTCGCAAACGCGGTCTTTGACGGCACTGACGCGCTCATGCTCTCAGGTGAGACTGCCGTGGGCAGCTATCCGGTCAAGGTCATCGAGACGATGGTGAAGATTATAGAAGAGGCGGAGGAGGCTGCCCTTGCGCAGAAGGCGCACCTGAGGCGGAAGAAGGCAGCGATTGGCTCTTTTGCCCAGGCAGTTGCATACGCGGCAGCGGCAGCCGCCGACGAGGTCGGGCCAAAGGCCATAGTGGTCTTCACGCAGTCGGGCGAGACCGCGAGATTGTTGTCCAAGCTCCGTCCTATGACTCCGATATTCGCAGTCACCAACCAGGAGACGACCCGCAGGAGGAACTCGCTCCTCTGGGGCGTCACGCCTTACCTCATCGAATTCGGCGAGACGACCGACGAGATGATTTGCAGGGGAGAAGCCGCGCTACTTGATAACGGCCTCGCGGATTTCGGAGAGACGATAGTGATCGTGTCGGGGACAAAAGTGGGCCTTCGCGGCGCGACCAACATGATGAAGGTAGACTGGATAGGCAGCGAGGAGTGCAGGATATATCTAAAGAGCGGAAGGACGCCTTAGTCAGTCATGAAATAAGGCCCAGCTGCGTTGCTGTTTAGCAGATTTTCGAATTAACCCCCCACCTCGAGAATTAATAAGTCACTTTTATAAATCTGGTTCAGTGTGAACCCTGAATCTGAATAAAATCCTTCCGGAATATTGCCATTAAAATTTTTTGGGTAGAATAATTAAAGGTGACTTTAATTTAAAAAACGATGTAATGCGTATTCAGGTATAGAAAAAATGGCGTATTGTTTTGAATTTTGTCGATTTATTTTGGTCCTCTGCTATAACTGAAAAAAGACATAATAAGCTGAGGGGATGACCTTGCTTATGCTTACTGGAATAACAAGATCGTTCAAAAGACATGAGCTTTTCTTTATTGCAGTTGTGATTTTATTATTTGCCGTATTTGCGCGCCAGGGCCATGCCGAAGCTAATATTTCGCCTGAAGACCGGGAAAAACTGTTTCAAATTGCCAACGAAGAATATATGCATTTGGCGACATTTCTTGGTTCCATTGATAAAGATGAACTGCCTCAAGGCGATTATGAATTTTATGATTTCTGGTTAAAAGGACTTGAAAAAGAAAGGGCGGAAAAGCCCGCCGATGCGATAGCCTTTTATGAAAAAGCACTCGCAGCGGACGTATTCGAGATATCGACTTACGATGTGCTCTTCTCTTTGGGGCGGGCATATTTTCTTATAGGGGAGAAGGACAGGGCTCTTTCGGCGTTACAGGAATTCATTAAAAATGCGGAACATGATTTGGCCGAGCCAGGTCCAAATGCGTTTACGCCGGAAGGCGAGCAGAATATGAGAAAAAGCATCAAGCAGGCAAGGTGGCTGATTACTCTTTGCAATTGACGGCTTGTCATCACTGAGCGAATATCGAGGTTATGAGATGAAGAAATTGATAAGATTGCGCCTTGATAAACCTGTTGACGCCGATGCCAATATGAATGGCGGTAAATTCGGAGATCCAAGAAACCATGGTCCACATCAAGGACAGGACTTCAAGGCCCCTCTTGGCGCTACTGTCATGGCGAGCGAGGACGGTATTGTCGTCTATTCCGGTACGAGAAAAGGTTCGGCAATCAAGACCAACTACGGAGATACAATCGTAATCGATCATACGCCGGAAGCGGGAAGGAATGAAAGGCACATATACACTCTTTATGCTCACCTTGATAAAAGAAATGTGTATGGCGGCTATGAGGCAAGGAAGGGAGAAGCGATCGGAATATCGGGAAATTCAGGAATGATGGCGTATTATAAAAATCTCAAGCAGGGCTTTCATCTTCATTTCGAGGTCATAGATTCACAAGCCGAGTTGAACTGGGGTTTTGGCTGGCCCACCGGAAATCGCCGGGACCCAATGGATTATCTTGGCCAGGTTATAATTGTAGAGTACAATTTCAGCGAATTGGGCGAAAAAATGTTTATGACTTAAGCATGCTTTAATCGCAATGTGCCAAGGTAGTTTTTAATCTCTAAGGGTTGAATTCCCCGCTGCATTGCGGCATCTGTCTTTGACTCCTCCCCCTTG
>CAZDUP010000181.1:0-5632 GCA_964508625.1 uncultured Thermodesulfobacteriota bacterium | reverse complement strand
TAAAGGTCCAGCCCTTTGATGAGACGGTGTTTACGGCAACCGAGCCTTCTTACTGACATCGGTCATACCCCCTATATCCCGAAAAGTCTAAAATTACGGAGCATACGATGTTCAAGACAGTCGAATGGAAGAACAACACGGTAGTGATGATAGACCAGCGCCTTCTCCCTGAGAAGGAGGTCTACAGGCGGTACAGGTCCTACAAGGAAGTGGCCGGGGCCATAAAGGATATGGTTGTAAGGGGCGCTCCGGCCATAGGCGTCTCCGCGGCTATGGGCGTTGCGCTCGGAGCGCTATCGATAAAGGCCCGCGACTTGAAGGGATTCAGGAAGGAGTTCGACCGGATAGCGGCCCTTCTGGCCTCGACCAGGCCTACTGCCGTGAACCTCTTCTGGGCCATAGAGCGGATGAAGGGTGTTGCCTCGGCAAACCAGGGCCTCGACGTTGAGAGGCTAAAGAAAAGGCTCGTAAGAGAGGCGCTCGACATACACAAGGAGGACATCGCCATCTGCCGCCTAATCGGCAGGCACGGCGGCAAGGTCTTGAAGAGCGGCTCCACGGTCCTCACCCACTGCAACGCGGGCGCGCTTGCCACAGCCGGATATGGCACAGCCCTCGGCGTCATAAGGGGCGCCATTGAGCAGGGCAAGAGGATCAAGGTCTACGCTGACGAGACAAGGCCCTTTCTCCAGGGTTCGAGGCTCACCGCGTGGGAGCTGAACAAGGACAAGATAGACGTCACCCTCATAACCGACAACATGGCCGGTTACATGATGAAAAAGGGGCTCATCGACGCCGTGGTCGTAGGCGCTGACAGGATAGCGGCCAACGGGGACGTGGCGAACAAGATAGGAACGTATTCAGTGGCAGTGCTGGCAAGGGAGCACGGCATCCCCTTTTACGTGGCTGCCCCGCTCTCGACCATAGACCTGAAGGTCAGGCATGGGGACTTCATACCCATCGAGGAGAGAAGCATTACCGAAGTCACGCATATGAAGGGCAGAAGGGTCGCCCCCAAGGGCATCAATGTCAGGAACCCGGCCTTTGATGTCACGCCCTCCAGGCTTGTCACGGGCATAATAACAGAGAAGGGCGTTGTCAGGGCCCCTTACGTCAAGGGCCTCAAGGCGCTCTTCGGCAAGGAATAGACGATGTCCATGACGAGTTTCGCGCTTGTAGTAGGCATAGTAATCGCCATGATACTCCTCTACAAGTACGCAGACAGGTGGATAAAGCGCCTTGACCCTAAGACAGTAAAGACCGTTAACATGGTCGGCTTCGTTCTGGGCGTAGTCGGCGGCATACTCTGGTACCTCTTTGCCCAGGGCATATTCATGATAATAACGCTCGTGGGCATCCTCCTTTACTTCCTTTTTTACGGATACGACAGGATGGAGGAGGGAGAGGACAAGCGGGACAATACATAGCCTTCTTCTTGACGCCCTCCAATGCTGGTATATACTTTTGAATATGGCGAAAAAAACCAGCAACTTTAAAAGGGGGGCATAAAATGAGGAACAGCAGGCTTTTACAGTTGGCCATAGGATTTGGTTTTGCTGTTGCCGTTGCCGCGCCTTCAGCATGGGCCGCCGGAGACAAGAGCGGCGAGTCAGCTGACGTAAGCAAGTTCAAGGACCAGATACAGAAGGAGACCAACCTCTCGGAGTCCGACATAAGCGCGATAGAGCCGCAGTTGAACGAATTCGCGCAGAGAGACGCGGACCCCGGCAAGGTCAGCGAGCTCGCAAAGACCGCTGTAGACAACAACTGCACCGGTCCCTGCCTCTCTGACGTGCTCTCGAGCATGAGCAACGCCATGACCCAGGGCCTCTCTGAGGACGACGCGCAGGACATGGTCTCAACTGCCCTTCGCGACCAGGTACAGGCGCGCGGCGGCCAGATAAGCGACCCGTCAGAGCTCGGCAGCCAGGTGCGCGCAAGCGTTGACGCGCAGCTCGCTGGCAGGCCCGGAGCCGAGGCACCCGGCACGACCGGCGGCATGTCCGGCGGAGCTGACACCGGGGCGACCGGCGGCACTACTGGCGGCATGTCAGGACAGAGCGACGCGACCAGCGGCACTACCGGCGGCTCTGCCGGCGGATCCCGCGGCTACTGAGAAGCGATAATTTACCAGGAAACCGGCCCCGCCGATTGGCGGGGCTTTTTATTTTTCAGGAAGGACCTTCTCGAACTCAGGTATCGCAAGGCGCATATTGGGCACGAGAGTGCCCTCTTCAGAAAACCTTCTCAAGTCATTGAGCGTATACCATCCGAACGACGGCACCTTGTCCGGCTCCATCACGGAGGGCTCGCCTGACTCTATTTCGCAGTAGTACATCCTCACGAGGAACTCGCCCTCTGGCGAGTGGGTCCTGTACTCGCCGAATAGCCCCTTTACTGACACCTCTATGCCAAGCTCCTCCTTAAGCTCCCTCCGGACAGAATCTTCCCAGCCCTCTTTGCCATGCTTCTTGCCGCCCGGCGGCTCGATCCTGAGGCCATGCTTGGAGTTGTGGACAAGGAGCACCCTGTTGTCCTTGATGATTATGCCTGCCGACATCTCTCGCATGAGGTCATTATGCAATTATCAACCGATTTAAGACAACGTATTTATTCCTAAAAAACAAACCCGGGGCATAATGCGAAGCGAGCAATAAATTGAGAATACTTTCGTTAAAGCCTTTTTTTTGCGCACTGCCGTGCGCATTGGGCATAAGGCTCCGCTCGCTTTCCCCCTCCATCCTCCGCGCTCGCCACTTATGTCGTTCGGCCTCCTTCCAGCAGGCCTCTCTCCTTCTGCCCCGGCTCGCGCGCCCCACCCCCTCCCCTATGCTCGCTACGCGTTATGCCCGTTATTGTTTAAATACTAAAACTGACAGCGCCCATCCCCTTGTTTTCCATTTGCCTTTGCAGCATGGGCCTGCTATGATGCCTAATATTTAGGCACATTATGAAACAAGGCCCCCAAAACCCGCTCTCCTTCGAAGATATCCTGGAGAGCCTTGCCGAAGGCGTAATCGCCGTGGACACGGAGATGAAGGTCTGTGTCTACAACCAGTCGGCCGAGAAGATAACCGAGATATCGCGCTCCCTTGTCCTCGGCAAGCCGCTTGATGCCTGCTTCAAGAGAAACCCCCGCATCTCCGAGATGCTCGCCAAGACCCTCAATCAGGGCCGCCTATTTACCGAGTACGATGAAAAATTATTCAGACGGATAACCGGCGACACCATACCCATAGGCGTGACAACAAGCCAGGTGGTCGATGCCTCTGGCAACCTCGTGGGCGCTGCCGCGCTCATAAGGGACCTCTCGGGGCTCAAGTCCCTCGAGGCAGGCTCGCTCCGGAAGGAACGGCTCGCGTACATAGGCACCTTTGCCGCGAGCCTCGCGCACGAGATACGGAACCCGTTGAGCGGCATAAGGGGCGCTGCACAGCTCTTGAAGCGCAAGGTAAAGGAGCCGGGCCTCGGCGAGTTCATGGACGTGATAATAAAAGAGGCCGACCGCCTCAACATGATAGTCAACGACATGCTCGACTTCGCGAGGCCCGCGAAGCTCAATCGCAGGCCCACGAACATCCATCAGGTGCTCGACTCTGTCGTGCTGCTCCTGCAGGAGGGCGCAGGGCCGAATACCTTTGTGAAGAGCTATGACCCAAGCATACCGGACGTATTCGGGGACGAGGACCAGCTTAAGCAGGTATTCCTGAACCTCGTGAAGAACGCTAAGGAGGCCATCTCCGCCAACGGCACGATACACATTACAACTCGCGCCATAACCGAGTTCCACCTTGTCGAGGGCAGCGGGCCCGGCCGCATGGTATCTATCGTCGTAGCCGACAACGGCTGCGGCATTAAGCCCGAAGACCTTGAGCGTGTCTTCACGCCATTTTTCACCACCAAGCCAAAGGGCAGCGGCTTAGGCATGGCAATCACCCTTAAGATAGTAAAAGAGCACGGGGGGCTCCTTAAGATAGACTCCGAGCCAGGCAAGGGAACATCGGTCGCGGTCTATCTACCCGTATTCGAGAGAGGCGCATGATGGTAAAGGTACTCATAGCCGACGACGACGAGAGCATACTATGGGTTCTGGAGAAGCTCCTCGCTGAAAAGGGGCTCGACGTCATAAAGGCAAAGGACGGCAGAGAGGCTGCCGAGGCCCTCTCTGGCAACCCGGTATCAATAGCCGTCCTCGACATCAACATGCCGGGCAAGGACGGCCTCAAGCTCCTTACAGAGGCCAAAGAGGCGGGCAGCAGCGTCTCATTCATCATAATGACCGCAGAGTCGAGCATGAAGAACACGCTCGAGGCCATGAAGCTCGGCGCATTCGATTACGTAACAAAGCCCTTTGACCTGAACGAGATGGAGATAGTCGTCGAGCGCGCGCTTGAGAACCTCAAGTTGAAGGAGAAGGTCACGGCGCTGAAGGAGCGCCTGCGCGAAAGCCTTGAGCAGGATACTGCCTTCATCGGCAAGAGCAAGGCCGTGGAGGAGGTATTCAAGAAGGCAGGCAAGGTCGCGGCTAAGGACGTCACCGTCCTCATCCTGGGCGAGAGCGGCACGGGCAAGGAGCTCCTTGCCCGTCTCATCCACATGAACAGCACGAGGGCCGAAGGGCCGTTCGTTGCCGTGAACTCGGCGGCCGTGCCAAGGGACCTCATGGAGAGCGAGCTCTTCGGCTTTGAGAAGGGAGCCTTTACCGGCGCGATCGAGTCCAAGAAGGGCAAATTCGAGCTCGCGGAGGGCGGCACGCTCTTTCTGGACGAGGTCGGAGACATGAGCCCTGACCTGCAGGCCAGGCTGCTCCGCGCCATACAGGAGCGGGAGTTCTACCGCGTTGGCGGCAGGGAGCCAATAAAAGTAGATGTGAGGATAATTGCCGCGACAAACCAGGACCTTGACAAGGCAGTGGCCGAGAAGCGGTTCAGGGAGGACCTGCTCTTCAGGTTGAACGGCATTACGCTCACGCTCCCTCCGCTTCGGGACAGAAAGGGGGACGTTGCGGTCCTCGCCCTGCATTTCCTCGAAAAATTCAGGGCCGAGTTCGGCGCTGGCCCGAGGTCATTCTCGCCTGCCGCGCTCGACGCGCTCGATGCCTACCAGTGGCCCGGCAACGTAAGGGAGCTCGAGAACGCGGTAAGGCGCTCGGTCCTCATGTCCCAGGGCGTGACCATAACGCCGCAGGACCTGAACCTGCCCCAGGGCCGCCATAAACGGGAGTCACTCGAAGATATCATCTCCGCGAGGCTCAAGCCCTTCATAGACAAGACAGACCACCGCTCGCGCCAGGAGCTCTACGCCTTCATAATGCCCTTCATGGAGAGGCCGCTCATAAAGCTCGTCCTTGAGAAGACCCGCGGCAACCAGGTGCAGGCAGCGGACATGCTCGGCATAAACAGAAACACGCTCCGCAAAAAGATAAGGGAGCTCAATATAAACGTTGGGAAGATAAAGGAGTGAAGCACGCCACCCTGATATCCGGCCTATACGCCATAATCGACTCTGGCTGCATGGACATGGATAAGGCGGGCGAATGCGCCGGGGAGATGGCAGCAGGGGGCGCGAGGCTTGTTCAGCTGAGGGCAAAGGGGCTTGAGAGCGCGGCAATGCTTGAAGCCGCCCGTGAGAT
>CAZDUP010000180.1:0-5642 GCA_964508625.1 uncultured Thermodesulfobacteriota bacterium | reverse complement strand
AGGGGCGCTTTAATCTGGTCTTCAGCGACATGGTCCTGCACGACATGGACGGCATACAGCTCGTCGACGGGCTCAAGGCCTCCAACCCATCGTTCAAAGTGCTTATCACGAGCGGGTACCTCGACATCGAATCCCAGTGGCCGGCCATAAGGGAGAGGGGCTTCCACTTTCTGCAGAAGCCCTATGAGGTGCCGGACCTCCTGCGCTCCATCAGGACCGTGCTGGACAGTTAAGCCCAGGCTGCTGAAAAAGGCCCATCTGCTTTGTTGTCTCGTCGTTCGTCAGTGCGGCGTACGGAATGAGTACGCCTCCTTCCTCACTCCTAGACGCCTTTATATGGAGCTTTTTGAACAGCCTGAATCGCGCCCGGCTAAAAACACATCTGCTTCGCTGTCTCGTCACTCCTCTGTGCGGCGCAGGGGAGGTTCATTTTGCAATCCGATGGACTACGTAGTTATGGGTATTGAGGCAAGTGCTATGAAGTTTTGAAGCGTCCGTGCCAGGCTTCCATTTTCCGCGCCAGCGGCGCGGAGTGGGCATAAGGCTGGCTCGCTTTCCGCCCCCATCCTCCGCGCTCGCCCCTGATGTCGATAGGCCCTGCCAGGCCTATCTCCTTCTGCCCCGGCTCGCGCGCCCTTCCCCCGTCCCTATGCTCGCTACGCCTTATGCCCGTAGTTGTTTAAAGGACAAACATAGCTGCCTTTTGCCTCCCCCGCTTCAGTTTTCCCTTGACTTGCCGATAAATAGGACTAAAATCATCCTTAATGTCCTTTGAGGAGCCTCACGATGCTTAACCTTACAAGGGACGGCGAGTACGCAGTCAGGGCCGTCCTGTACCTTTCATCCCAGCCCGAGGGCAGAATATCCCTCATATCCGAGATAGCCGAGGCCCAGGAGATACCGAAGAGCTACCTTTCCAAGATAATGCAGCACCTCGTGAGGTCCGGGCTCGTGAGATCGCGGCGCGGCATAAACGGCGGCTTCATGCTCGCCAGGCCAGCAGCATCCATTACGATGAGGCAGGCCATAGAGGCCGTCGAGGGGCCGATATTCCTGAACGTATGCCTCATAAAGAAAGGCGAATGCCACAGGGACGACTTCTGCCCGGTCCACCTGGTATGGAAGGAGGCCCAGAGAAGGCTCCTTGAGGTGCTCGACGGAAAGAACATGGCAGAGCTTGCAGCAGAGGGAGAGGCCCTCGCCAGAAAGGTCAGGAAAAAGCTGAAGTAAGCAGCCCCTGCCGCTCCGCTATACACGCCGGCAAAGCAAGTCTTGCGGCCCGTCTTCTCCGTGCTATCATTGAGAGATGACCTGATAGCCCCAGCCGTGGCGAAGTCAATATTCCTCAATCTCCATCATGGAGCATGACCCTGCGGCACCCTTTGACCTGATGTGGTACAATGTGTTAAGTCTGGAACCGCGTTCTCTTGAGCTTGAGAAGAGCACCCGGACGACACTATTGCGGAGGGCGTTGCATGGAGGGCAGGTACAGGTACATAATAGCCGGCGGCGGGCTTGCGGGCGCGTCAGCCATCAAGGGCATACGTTCGCGCGACAAGGCCGGGAGCATACTTCTCCTCGCCGCCGAGCCCCACAGGCCCTATGACAGACCTCCCCTTACAAAGAAGCTCTGGTTCGGCAAGAAGAAGCTCGAGGAAATATTCCTGGACCCGCCGGACTTCTACGAAAAGGACGGCGTGACCATGCGGCTCGGGACACGGGCCGTCAGCTGCGACGCCACGGAAAAGACCCTCTGCGACGATACGGGCGGAGCCTACCAATACGAAAAGCTCCTCATCGCGACCGGCGGCACGCCGAGGACGCTCGCCATCCCTGGAGGCAGTCTCGATGGCATTTTCTACTACAGGTCCATTGACGACTACAAGCGCCTGCGCGAGCTGGCAAGAGAGGGCGCATCTGCAATAGTCATAGGCGGAGGCTTCATAGGCTCAGAGATAGCCGCCGCGCTCTGCCTGAACAAGGTCGAGGTCACCATGATATTCCCCTCTGCATACCTGTGCAGCCGCCTCCTGCCAGAGCCCCTCGGCCAATCCATTCAGGAAGATTTCAGGAAAAGGGGCGTGCGCATATTCGCCCGCGCCACACCGACTGCCATTCAGAAAAAGGGCAGCAGGTTTACTGTGGTCACAAAAGATAGCGAGTTCGAGGCCGATATCCTCATCATCGGCGCTGGCATAACTCCGAACATCGACCTAGCGCAGAGCGCCGGAATAAAGGCGGACGACGGCATCCACGTAAACGAATTCCTCCAGAGCTCAGACCCTGACGTATTCGCTGCAGGCGACTGCGCCAACTTCTCCTACAAGGCGCTTGGAAAAAGGATGAGGGTCGAGCACTGGGACAACGCGCTGACTCAAGGCACGGTCGCAGGCGAGAACATGGCTGGCGCGATGAAGCCCTACGACCATATGCCGTATTTCTTCTCAGACCTCTTTGACTTCGGCTACGAGGCAGTGGGCGAGGTGAACTCAGCCCTCCAGACCATTGCCGACTGGCAGCAGGAGAACTCCAAAGGGGTCGTTTACTATCTTAGCGAGGACAAGGTCAAAGGCGTCATGCTCTGCAATGTCTGGGACAAGGTCGAAGACGCAAGGACGCTGATAAGAAAAAACGAAAGACATACACCAACAAGCCTCAAGGGCGCTATCCGCTGAGGGCGTGTATGCCGGGGGAAACTTTCTGTAGAAAGTTTCCCCCGGCATACACGCCCTCCGGCAAGGAGGAGAAGCCATGAATTTATCTGAGGAGAGGTGCCACAAGATCGAGAAGGGCGAGAGGCCGTTATCCGAGAGGGAGGCAGACGAGCTTTCAAGGGAGGTGCCTTCATGGGCGCACAGGGATTCGGTCATAGAGCGGGAGTTCAGGTTCAAGGGCTTTGACGAGGCGATGGAGTTCGTGAACGAGGTGGCTGAAGTGGCGTCGAGCGAGGACCACCACCCGGATATAAGCGTCTCATACAACAAGGTTGACCTGAGGCTCTCGACGCACAAGATAGGCGGCCTTTCGAGAAACGACTTTATCCTGGCGGCCAAGATAGACGAGTTGGAACTGCCGAAATAAAATCATCCGGAGCTGTGTGATATGTCATGGGAGCTTAGGGGCAGGAAGGCGCTCGTCACAGGCGGCGCAAAGAGAATCGGCAGGCAGATAGCATTAAGCCTCGCCGGCGAGGGCGCGAGCGTCTACATCCATTATAGAGAGGCTGAGAGCGAGGCAAGGGAACTGAAGGCCGAGGTCGAGTCAAAGGGCGTTAGCGCCTGGCTAATACAGGCTGACTTCGCCAATGGCGGGTACGAGGGGCTCATCGAGAGGGCGGCCAGTATCGCGGGCGGGCTCGACATACTCGTGAACAACGCATCGATATTTCCGAAATCTACCCTGAAGGACATGACCTTTGACGGGCTCGTTTCGAATATAAAGGTCAATGCCTGGGCGCCTTTTGTCCTGATGCGCGACATGGCCACGATAATGAAAAAAGGCAGGGTGGTTAACTTTCTCGATTCCAGGCTTTCGGGCTATGACTGGGCGCACGCCGAGTACATACTGAGCAAGCACCTATTCGCTGCCATGACCAGGATGGCGGCTGCCGAGTACGCGCCTGACGTGGTGGTGAACGGGGTCGCGCCCGGGCTCATACTGCCGCCGCCGGGAAAGCCGATGGAATACATAGAGCGCATGAAAAAGACCGTGCCCCTGAAAAAGCATGGCAGCGCCCACGACATCTCCAGCGCCGTGGTATACTTGCTGAAATCCGAGTTCCTGGCCGGAGAGGTCATAAACGTTGACGGAGGGAGGCACCTTATAGAGTATGACAGGGGACCGCATCCTGATTGAAGGGCTGACTGCCCGCTGCATCATAGGGGTAAACCATGACGAGAGGAGGGAGAGGCAGGACGTCATAATAGACATCGACCTCTTTGCCGACCTCGCGAAGGCAGGGGCTTCTGACGATATTGCCGACGCAGTCAATTACCGTGACATAAAGAAAAAGGTGCTGGCCTTTGTCGAGTCCTCTGAGTTCTTTCTCATTGAGGCGCTTGCAGAGGGCATAGCGAGGAGGTGCCTCGAGCACGCCCGCGTGCACAAGGTGAGGGTAAGGGTGGACAAGCCCTCCGCGCTCCGGTTCACCAGGACCGTCGGCGTCGAGATATGGAGGGGCCGTTAGTGGCCCTGGCCTATCTCAGCATCGGCTCCAACATCGACCCTGAGAAGAACGTATTCGAGGCCCTGAAGTCATTGAAGTCAGAGGGGCTCGAGGCGGTCTCCACTCTCTACAGGACAGAGCCCGTCGGCAAGGCAGGGCAGCCGCGCTTTTTAAACTGCGTGGCGAGGCTCAATACAGGAAAGGGGCCTGCTGAGCTCAAGGCCGCACTCAAAAGGATAGAAGATTCACTCGGAAGAATGCGCACAGGGGATAAATTCGGCCCCAGGACAATAGACCTTGACCTCATATCATATGACGGCATCGAATCAAGAGAACCCGGCCTCATCCTGCCAGACCCGGAAATAGAGACCCGCCGCTTCATCGCAATACCCCTTTATGAGCTTGCCCCATCCTTTACGCTCCCTGACGGAAGAAAATTGAAGGAGATGGTCTCGGCCATGCCGGAGAAAAACGGCATGGAGGCTGAAGGCAGACTCACCGCTGAAATAAGGCAGAAGATATTTTCAGACACATAAGTTCCTGGATTATATGCAGTTTGCTCAAAAATGAGTTGACATTCTACTTAGGGTAGAATATTATGGAAAAGGGATTTGGCACCAAAAATCAGGAGGTCTTTGATGTTGACCCATCTGGCAAGGAAGATGAAGATAAGCCTCTTTATCGTGCTGGGCATACTCGTGCTCCACGCCTATTCAGAGGCAGAGGCAAAGAAAGTAACAGGGCCGAAGCAGGCCGCAACGAGCGAAGTATGCATGGTGAACGACGCTGTCATGGGCAAGGCCCAGATACCGGTCCAGTTCGAGGGCAAGACTTATTACGGCTGCTGCGAGGGCTGCGTTGAGAGGATAAAGACAGACAGGTCCGTGCGCTATTCAAAAGACCCTGTCACTGGAAAAGAGGTCGACAAGGCAAAGGCCTTCATAATGGAGGGGCCTCAGGGAGAGGCGCTCTACTTTGAGTCAAAGGCCTCGGCAGCCAGGTACAGGCCCAAGGCGCAGAAGTAGGATATTATTATAAGGCCCGGCATCACTGCCGGGCCTTGTTTTTTGCCTGTTCCTGACACCCTTGACAGATTCGCCCCGTTCTGTTATCCTTTTTACCTGTAAAGGGGAGTAGCTTGCAGTGAGCCGCCGTCAGCACGGCCCAAAAGGCCCGGCGCCATTGGTTAGCCTGAGCTAACAGCGAGACCTTTACCGCATGGGGCGGCGTGTCCTTATGACGCGCCATCAAGACGCGGTATAAGGTCTTTTTTGTTTTCAGGCACTGATATCAACACTCGACCAGAGGAGGAGAGAAAAGGATGAACGGGCTCAAGACAGCGGTCCTGATGGTTACGCTGACGCTTATGCTGGTTGCGATAGGCGCGGTCATGGGCGGGAAGAGCGGCATGACGATAGCCCTCGTCATGGCCTTTGGAATGAACTTCTTTACATACTGGTTCAGCGACAAGATAATC
>CAZDUP010000179.1:0-5643 GCA_964508625.1 uncultured Thermodesulfobacteriota bacterium | reverse complement strand
CGCGTGCTTCTCGAAAACGTCCTTGAAGAAGACGGATACCGCGTGGCCGAACATTATGGGGTCAGAGACCTTCATCATCGTTGCCTTGAGGTGCAGAGAGAAGAGCACGCCCAGTTTCTTCGCCTCCGCCACCTGCTCGGCGTAGAACTTGCGGAGCGCGTTCCTGCTCATGACCGAGGCGTCAATGACCTCCCCGGCCTTGAGGTTTGTCTTTTCCTTCAACACGGCCGTCTTGCCGTCCTGGCCGACGAACTCTATCCTTACGGTCGTTGCGGCATCGACGGTAACAGATTTCTCTGAGCCGTAGAAATCACCGCCGCTCATGTGAGAGACGTGGGTCTTCGAGTCCGCAGACCACGCGCCCATCTTGTGCGGGTTCTTCTTCGCGTAGTTCTTGACCGAGGCCGCTGCCCTCCTGTCAGAGTTGCCTTCGCGCAGCACAGGGTTCACTGCGCTGCCGAGCACCTTCGCGTACCTTGCCTTTATATCCTTCTCAGCGTCGGTCTTTGGGTCTTCGGGGTAGTCAGGTACCTTGTAGCCCTTCTCCTGAAGTTCCTTTATCGCGGCCTTGAGCTGCGGTATGGAGGCTGAGATGTTCGGGAGCTTTATTATGTTGGCCTCTGGCTTCAGGGTGAGCTCGCCCAACGCGGTGAGCTCGTCGGGTATCCTCTGCGCCTCTGTGAGGTTCTCCGGGAAGTTGGCTATGATCCTTCCCGAAAGGGAGATGTCCCTCGTCTCAACTTCGATGCCGGCTGCCCCGGTAAAAGCCTATATTATCGGGAGGAGCGAGTAAGTCTCCAGAGCGGGTGCTTCATCGATGGCAGTATAGATGATCTTCGACATGCAATTCTCCTGAAAGTTTTTTCAACCGGTTTGAGGACGTCCGTAGCGCTCCAGCCTTGAAACCGGGCGGTTTTTAAGCTGTTTAGGGGCGTGATTTTGAGGCATTGACTAAACCAGATTTTCCGTGATTTGTCAATTATTATAGTTCGTTTGCCGCGGTGCCACCCCGGGTTGCGGGCCTGGTGCCGAAAGGCGCTTGCAGCGGACGCAAAAAAACCGCCTGAGCTTTGAAATAGCATGGCCTGGAGCCACGCTTTTCTGCCCAGACGGTCGGCGACATTATATTGAGACCCTGCTCCCCGGTGGTTTCCACCTTTATTCCGTCAGTCACAGGGTCTTGACCTCATCGGTCTATATTTTTAGCGGGTGTAGTGTAGTACAGGAGGCTCGTTTTGTCAAGACCCTTTTTGCCGGAAAAAGGGCTCTATCTGCCTGTTTCGGCGAACCTGGGCAGGAGCTTTTTCATGGTCTGCTCGAGGTGTTCCGGTATTATCTTTACATCGGCCAGGACCGGCATGAAGTTCGCATCTCCGTTCCATCTCGGCACTACGTGCATGTGCAGGTGGTCGTCTATTCCGGCCCCGGCAGCCCTGCCGACGTTCATGCCAATGTTGAAGCCGTCCGGATTCATTAGCTCTTTCAGGACCGATACGGAATGTCGGATGAGCCTCATGATGTCGCCCGACTCATCGGGTGAGAGCTCTTCGATTTTTGAGACGTGTCTGGATGGAGCGACCATGAGGTGGCCGCTGTTGTACGGGAATTTATTGAGCAGAACGACAGATGCGGAACCGTTCCAGAGCACGAGGTCCGTGCCAGGTTTAACGGCGGCGGCATTGCAAAGAACGCAGCCCTCGCCCTTTCCGGCATGAATATATTCGGCGCGCCAGGGGGCCCAGATCTGCTTCATTACTTGCCGTTGTTGATCCTTTCCCTGATCTCCTTGCCGGCCTTGAAGAACGGGACTTTCTTGGCGTCTATGAATATGTTCTCGCCGGACTTCGGGTTCCTTCCCTGCCTGCCGTCCCTCTCCTTGATCTTAAAGCTGCCAAAGCCCCTTATCTCCACCTTGTCGCCTTTGGACAGGCTCTGGGCCATTGACTCGAAGAGGGTGTCGACTATTATCTCGACGTCCTTTCTCGAGAAGTTGGTGGCCTTTGCCGCAACAGCCTCTATCAACTCGCTCTTCGTCATGTTACTTCTTGCGCCTCCTTTTTACCGTGCTGGGTTTGGCATTATGTACAAAAGCCGCAGGCCGGAGAAGAGCTCGGTCAGCGAATCGACCGTGGTGTCCCCGAACACGGCGTTCCAGAAACTTATCTTGGGCTTGCCGGTGTATACGACCTCTGGCTCGCCCTCTATGCCAGCGAGCCGGGCGCTTAAAGCTATGGCGTCAGAGAGGCTGCCGAGCTCGTCGATAAGGCCCTGCTCCTTTGCCTGCGCACCGGTGAATATCCGTCCGTCAGCTATCTTCTCGACCGCCTCCGGGGCAATGCCCCTGCCCTCTGCGACCGCCTTTATGAACTGATGGTTCACGTCGTTTATGACCGCCTGAATGAGCGCCTCCTCCTCAGGGGACATCTCCCTCAGGGGCGAGCCGACGTCCTTGTACTTCCCGCTCTTTACGACGTAGCCCTTCAGACCGAGCTTGCCCAAAAGCTCCTGCGCGTTGAAGAACTCGACAATGACGCCTATGGAGCCGGTTATAGTGCCGGGGTTTGCTACTATCTTGTTCGCCGCCACAGCGGCATAGTACCCGCCAGAGGCAGCCATCGCGCCCATAGAGGCCACGACCGTCTTTTTCTCCCTCAACCTTCTTATCTCGCTGTGTATCTCCTGCGAGGGCCCGACAGCGCCGCCAGGGGAGTCGATCCTTACTACAACGGCCTTTACGTCGTCCCTGTCGCCCAGGTCCTTGAGCTCCTGGTTTATCTCGCCAGGGTCGGCTATTATGCCCTCGAGCTCGACCACGGCTACCTTATCGCCGCTTATCGTGCCGGAGGCAAAGACGCCCACGATGATGGACAGAACGAAGATGATTACGAAAACGGCCCCTATGGCCGCAAGGACGTTCTTCAAGGCGCCCCCAGCCATTTAGGTGGTACCTTCTCCGGCGGATGCGGCGTGTCCCTTTATCTCCCTTATGGAGAGGCCTATCTTGTTGTCCTCGGGATCGACGTTCAATATCTCGACCTCGACGATGTCGCCGTCTTTTATGTCAGCCCCGCGCTTCTTGCCGCGCGAGAGCTCAGAGACGTGCACCAGGCCTTCGAGCCCTTCCTCGAGCTCCACGAAGGCGCCGAAGTCCGCCACGCTCGTGACCCTGCCCTCGACTATCATGCCGGGCTTGTAACGGTCTTCAACGCCCTGCCAGGGGTTCTTCTCAAGGAGCTTGGTCGAGAGCGAAAACCTCCTGTTCGCGCCCTCTATGTTCAATACAACGGCCTCTACCTCCTGCCCCTTCTTGAAAACCTCTGACGGGTGCTTTATCTTTCTCCAGGAGAGGTCCGAGATGTGCACAAGGCCGTCTATGCCCTCTTCTATGCCGATGAATACGCCGAAGTCGGTTATGTTCTTTACCTGACCCTTTATCCTCGTGCCCTTGGGGTAGCGCTTCTCAGCCTCTTCCCAGGGGTTGGGCTCGACCTGCTTCATGCCCAGGGAGATGCGCTTGCTCGCCGGGTCGACTTCCAGAATCTCGACCTCGATGGAATCGCCGACCTTTACCTTCTGGGACGGGTGCTTCAGCTTGGTCCAGGACATCTCGGAGATATGCACGAGCCCCTCGAGGCCAGGCTCTATCTCCACGAAAGCGCCGTAGTCGGTAATATTGACGACATTGCCGCGCGTCCTGGTGCCGGGCGAGTACTTGTCAGCGACCTTTATCCACGGGTCTTCCATGGTCTGCTTGAGGCCCAATGATATCTTGTTCTCTTCCTTGTTGAACTTCAACACCATGACCTTCACGCGGTCGCCTATCTTCAACACCTGCGAAGGGTGCGTGACCTTGCCCCATGAGAGGTCTGTGAGATGCACGAGGCCGTCTATGCCGCCGAGGTCTATGAACGCGCCGTAGTCGGTTATGTTCTTCACGGTTCCGTCGACCACCGCGCCCTCGTGGACCGTCTCGAGAGTGGTCTTCCTCAATACCTCGCGCTCCTCCTCGAGTATGACCCTGCGAGAGACTATGACGTTATTCTTGCGCCTGTTGTATTTCAATACCCTGAACTGGAAGGTCTGCCCTATGAGCTTGTCAGGGTTGCGGACCGGCTTGAGATCGACCTGAGAGCCAGGAAGAAAGGCGGTGATGCCCTGAATGTCCACGTAAAAACCGCCCTTTATCCTCTGCGATACGATGCCGTTCACGGGCGAGCCTTTTTCGCAGGACTCGATTATGACGTCCCATATCTTGAACTGGTCGGCCTTGGCCTTGGAGAGGCGCACTATCCCGTGCTCGTCCTCCCTGCGCTCGATGAGGACGGTAACCTCGTCGCCGATACCGACAGTGGGCTTGCCGTCCCTGTCCAGGAACTCGCTCAGAGGGACCATGCCCTCTGACTTGTACCCGATGTCTATCATCACCGAGTCCTGGGTTAGCTGGACGACCTTGCCCCTGGTGATGTCCCCTTCTTGCAGCTCCTTCAAACGGCTTTCAAAGAGCTCCTCGAACGATCCTGAAGCATCACCGGCGCGGGATTTTTCCTCTCTCCCCATCATTAATTGCCTATCCTCCCGTTCCTTATTCTATGAAGAAAAACCATATCATAGCGCGTTTCAAAGTGCAAATCATTTCGCAGAGATAGAGTCTATGGCCTTTACCACGTCCTCGATGAGCCACTCGGGAGTGGAGGCGCCGGAAGTTATCCCGACCCTCCCGGCCTGAAAGAACCAGGCTGGTTCCAATTCGCGAGCTACCTCAATATGATAGGTCTTCGGCTGTATGGCAAGGCAGACCTCGGCGAGCCTCCTCGTGTTGGCGCTGTTCTTGCCGCCGACCACGACCATGACGTCCACGGTCTTGGCAAGCTCAGCACTCTCGGTCTGCCGTGTAGATGTGGCGTTACATATTGTATTGAATACCTTTATTTCAGTTGCCTTGTGTAAACAAAAACTGACAACATCCTCAAGCCTCTCCATCGGGAGTGTTGTCTGCGCGACTATGCCGAGCTTATGCACCCTCGGCATATCAACGAGCTCGGCTATGCCTGCGGCAACGCGGACGTTTTTGGCCCCGTAGCTCAGAAGACCCTTTACCTCCGGGTGGTCCTTCTCGCCTACGACTACAACGTCGTAGCCCTCTTCCGAAAGCTGTGAGACCAGGTCCTGCGCCTTTCTCACGAACGGGCAGGTCGCGTCGACTATGTTGAGGCCCTTGTCCCTGGCCTCTTTATACTCTTCGAACTTCACTCCATGGGAGCGTATGATGACGGTCCCGGTATCGATTTCGGACAAATCCTTCTTGGCGTATACGTTCGACTCTTCGAGCTTTTTCACGACCTGCGGATTATGGATGATGGGCCCGAGCGTAAATATGCCGCCTTCCTTTTCCTCGGAGGCGCATTTGTTGGCCATGTTTATGGCCCTCTTGACGCCGAAGCAGAAGCCCGACGACTTAGCTACGATTATCTCCACGGCCCAGCCTTTCCTCCACTGCCTTCAATACCATTGCCACGACCCCGTCCACGTCAGTTGAAGATGTATCTATCCTTACGGCGCCATCGGCCATCTTCAATGGCGAGACCTCCCGCTCTGAATCGCGTTTGTCCCTCTCCGCGAGATCGCCGCCGACAGCGCCTGAAG
>CAZDUP010000178.1:0-5690 GCA_964508625.1 uncultured Thermodesulfobacteriota bacterium | reverse complement strand
GGCCTTGCATATGGAGCTTTTTGAGCAGCCTTAAAATTAAGTTTCACTGACCTTAATAGCGCGAAAGAACGTAATTTATTTCGACACCTCTATATGGAAGAGCGGCTCGCCGTATTCAACGGGCTGGCCGTTCTCGACGAGTATTGAGACCACCTTGCCGCCATACTCGCATTCGACCTCGTTCATGAGCTTCATCGCCTCTATGATGCAGAGCGTCTGGGACTTTTTCACCACGCTGCCGACCTCGACAAAGGAAGCCGCGTCAGGGGCAGGCGACCTGTAAAAAGTGCCTACCATAGGGGAGGTGATGACCTTTATGTTGTCGGCCCTGGCAGGCGCTGCCTCCTCCTTCTTTACTTCCTTCTGCGGCTCAGGACCTGCCTGGGGCTGCTCGACGACGGCAGGCGCTTCCTTTATCTGGTACGCGCTGCCCCTCTTCAGCCTGACCTTGCCGTCAGGCCCCTCGAGCTCGAACTCGACTATGTCGGTCTCCCTCAGGAACTTGTAGATGTTCTTTATATCCTTAATATCCATCTATCCTCCTAATAGCTTGCTGAAAAACTCCAATTATGTTCAGGCTGCTCAAAAAGCTCCATATGCGAGGCCCCGGTCTAAAGCGGGAGCGAGGAATGAGGCGTACTCTTTGTGTACGTCGCAAGATGGACCTTTTCAGCAGCCTGCTAGAGCTCTCTCAGTTCTTTCCCGGTTTTTGTGAGCAGTTCGTATCCGCCCTTTTTAACAAGGGCCATATCCTCTATCCTTACGCCGCCCCAGCCAGGTATGTATATGCCAGGCTCGACGGTTATGACCATGCCCTCTTCGAGTATCTCATCGTTGCCAGGCGCAACAGAGGGCCCCTCGTGTATGTCGAGGCCCACGCCGTGGCCAGTGCCGTGCCCGAAGTACTTTCCATAACCGGCTTTCCTTATATGCTCCCGGGCAGTGGAGTCAACTTCGCCGGCCTTTACGCCCGGCCTTATGGCATCGAGCGCCCTGGCCTGCGCGTCCCTTACTATGCCGTAGATCTCCCGGTGCCTTGCCGTGGCCCTGCCAACAACAAAGGTCCGTGTCTCATCAGAGTTGTAGCCGTCCATCAGGACGCCCATGTCCACCACCACGAACTCGCCTTTTTTTATCTTCTTGTGAGATGCCTTGCCGTGTGGCAGCGCACCCCTCGGGCCTGAAGCTATTATCGTATCAAAGGCAAGGCCGTCAGCGCCCTTTTTCCTTAACGCCATCTCTATTGAAAGGGCCACTTCCCTTTCAACCGCCCCTGGTCTTATGAGCCTCGCCGCATCGCGGTACCCTGTATCGAGGAGGCTTGCCGAGGCACGTAAGCGCCTTATCTCGGTTGAGTCCTTCCTGACCCTGAGTTTGTTGACCAGGCCCGTTGTGGGCTTGAGCCTCAACTTTGGCATTGCCTCGGAGAGCCTCGAGTGCATCGAGCAGGTCACGCTGGCCGCCTCGAAGCTGAGCGACCGTACCCTGAGGCTCGCCAAGAGAGCGGCAATGGCGTCAAGCGCCTTTGTGACTATCTTTATGCCGTAGCCGCTGACCTCTTGAGATGCCTGGGCCGTGTACCTCGAATCAGTGAGGAGAAAGGCCCTGCTACCAGTCACTATGACGAATGCGTTGGAGCCCGTGAAACCGGTCAGGTATCTCGCGTTCTTGAGGTCGGTTATAAGGATTGCGTCGGCCTTCTCACGCGCAAGCGCCGCCCTCAATGCCTTGAGCCTTGCCCTTGTCTCTTTACCCGCGCCACTGGCCATCAGGCAAGCTCGCATGAAGCCGCCTCAGCGGCCTTCCTGAGAAGGTATCTCGCCTTGCCCACGTTCGACCCGTGGCCGACTACAAAGGCTATGTAATAGTCCTGAGTGGCCATTCTTAAAAGGAGGTCGCTCGATACTGTTGCGACCATGACCTCTTCCACGTTCCCGAGGTCCAGCAGGCTCGAGGCCTTCCTTATCTCGTCTATTACCTTGCCGTACTCGACACCCACGGTCTCGACGTCATAGCCTCCGGCCTTCATGTACTGCTCTACCGAGATGCCGTCGATGCCCATGAGCGTGGCTGCCATCCCGCCATCGACCCCTTCGACAAGCCCCTTCAATATCTCTCTGAAAGAAGCTGGCATCAGTTGGCCCCGCCTGACTTCGGCCTCTTCCTGCCGCGCTCAGCCAGGCCCTTGAGCCTTTCTATCCTGAAGTTCAACGACTGGTCCCACGGAGCAGTGTCCGCAAGTATCTTGTAGATCATCAGGGCGTCCTCGTACAATCCCTGCTTTTCCAGGACCTCAGCCATCGTGGCTGTGAAGAACATGTCGTCTCCGGCCTTTATGTTGCCCATCTCCTAAAGCCCCGTTTTACTACAGGCTGCTGAAGCCCCTCTTTGGGGAAACTTTCTGTAGAAAGTTTCCCGCAAAAAACGGGTTTTTCCGCAGCTTGTTAAGTTATTAAAGAACGCATACCAAGTCAAGGATGAAAACATAACCTGCTGGAATATCTCAGGAACGCGCGTAAGAGGAAAGGAAGTCCGCAAGGATATCCTCCCCAACCTGTTTAATCGCCACCTCGCCCATCCTGACCGGCAGGACGAACCTTATTGCAGCCCCCGATACCTTCTTGTCAAGCCTCATGGAGTCGATGAAGTCTTTGGGGCTGATGGACGGCGGCGATGAGGGCATGTTGAGTGCAGAGAGCAGCGCCTTTATCCTCGGGCCGCACTCCTGGCACATGCCGAGCCTTGCCGCCAGTCCGGCTGCCATTGCCATGCCGATTGCCACGGCCTCGCCGTGCCTGTATGAGCCATAGCCCGATAGCGCCTCTATTGCATGGCCGAAGGTATGGCCGAAGTTGAGGATCGCCCTCAGGCCCTCCTCCTTTTCGTCCTTGCCGACTATCTCGGCCTTTATCTCGCAGGACCGCTCTATGGCCTTTATTATCTGTCCTGCGGAAAGGAGCCCTTTGGCGTTCTCTTCGAGGAATTTGAAAAAGCCCGGGTCGCGTATGACGCCGTACTTTATGACCTCGGCCAGGCCTGCCTTGACCTCTCTCTCTTCAAGGGTATTCAATACGTCAGGGTCTATGAAGACGGCCAGCGGCTGATAGAACGCGCCGATGAGGTTCTTGCCTTTAGGGTGGTTTACCGCAGTCTTGCCGCCGACTGAGCTGTCGACCTGTGAAAGGAGTGTCGTGGGCACCTGTATGAGCGGCACGCCCCTAAGATAGGTAGCCGCGACGAACCCGGCAAGGTCGCCTATGACTCCGCCGCCCAGGGCGACTATCGGGGACTTTCTCTCGAACCTGTTTTCGATGAGGGCGTCGAATATCCTGGATGCCTCGGCGAGGCTCTTATACTCCTCGCCGTCCGGCACTTCTATGAGAATGGGGGCAAATCCTGAAGAGGAGAGGCTCTCCATCACGGCCTTGCCGTACAGGCCTCCGACCTTGGGGTTGGTGACAACGGCAGCAGGACCCTTTAAGCCGAGCTCCTTCATGCCCGGCCCTATGCCACGAAGGAGCCCTCTTTCAATATGTATGTCATATGACCTGTCTGCCAGGCCGACCCTGATCCTGCTCATTCAATCCCTTAAGACGTTTTCCGGGTTTATACCACAAAAAGCCCGTTATTTCAGCGTTTTTCTTTCCCTTTGACTAGCCTTTCGATGGAGGCGGCAACATCATCGATGGACTTGCCGGTAGTGTCGATCTCAATATCGCAGTCCCTGTACGCCCCTTTTCTTTCCTTAAGAAGCGAGGTAATGGCATCTCTCCTGTCAGGCCTGGCAAGGAGCGGCCTGTCTGTCCTCTCCCCCACTCTTCTCAGTATCTCATCGACAGAGGCATTGAGGCAGACAAGGGTGCCCCACCACTTGAGGACCTCCCTGTTCTCGCTCCGCATGACCACGCCTCCGCCAGTAGAGACGACGAGGCCGTCCCCGAACTCGCCTGCAGCGAGCCTCTTTACCATGACCGACTCCATCTCCCTGAAGGCAGCTTCGCCCTTTGTTCCGAATATCTCGGAGATGGTCATGCCGGCCTCTGCCTCAATGAGTTCATCAATGTCAACGAACTTGAGTCCGAGGCGGCGGGACAGGAGGCGCCCCACAGTTGATTTTCCGGTGCCCATGAATCCGGTAAGGACGATGTTTATTCGATTCATAAGAAGGCCGCCGCCTAATAGGAAGCGATATCCTTGAGATACCCCTTATAATTGCGGGCGATCTCTCTTACGGAATCCCCGCCGAACTTCTCAAGAAAGGCGTTAGCTATCTCGATAGCAGCGACAGATTCCGCGATGACCGCGGCGGCAGGCACTGCCGTGACATCAGAGCGCTCCACGCTCGCCTCAAAGGGCCTCTTGGAGCTTATGTCAACTGACCGGAGCGGCTTGTACAGGGTCGGTATCGGCTTCATGGCCGCCCTCATGACGATATCTTCGCCATTCGACATGCCGCCCTCGATGCCGCCAGCGTTGTTGGACTTTCTGTAGAACCTGGGCTGCTGCGGCCACCAGTCTGAGAGGGACTTGCCGCTTCTGTAGAATATCTCATCGTGGACCTCTGAGCCGGGACGCGACGCAGCCTCGAAGCCCATGCCGGTCTCGACGCCCTTTATCGCCTGTATCGACATGAGGGCGAAAGAGAGCCTTGCGTCGAGCTTCCTGTCCCACTGCACATGGCTGCCGAGCCCTGGAGGGACTCCTGTGGCAACGACCTCGAAGGCGCCGCCGAGGCTGTCTCCTGCCTTCTTCGCCTGGTCAATGCGCCTCATCATGGCCTTTGACGCCTTATCGTCAGGGCACCTCACCAGAGAGGCTTCGGCCTTTTTGAAAAGGGCTGCGGGGGCATCATCGCCAAGCCCCGCGTGAACGCCGCCTATCTCGACCACCCAGCTGAAGACGTTGATGCCGAAAGCGCCCAAAAGCCTCTTCGCGAGCGCGCCGGCAGCGACCCTCATCGTGGTCTCGCGCGCGCTGGAGCGCTCGAGTATGTTGCGCAGGTCCCTGTGGCCGTACTTGAGCCCGCCGGTCAGGTCCGCGTGTCCAGGCCTGGGCCTGGTGACCTTCCTGCCGCCGCCCCTCAATGCCGCCTCTTCGCCTGAGGACATTATCTCTTCCCAGTTCTCCCAGTCCCTGTTCCTCACTATGAGCGCCACGGGAGAGCCGAGCGTGTAGCCGTGGCGTATTCCCGAGGCTATCTCCACTGCGTCGGATTCTATCTTCATCCTTCCGCCCCTGCCGTATCCGCCCTGCCTTCTCCTGAGGTCGGCGTCTACGTCACTGGCGGCTATGCGCAGGCCCGCAGGCAGGCCCTCTACTATGGTTGCGAGCAGCGGCCCGTGGGATTCTCCGGCAGTAAGGTATCTCAGCATATGGCCTTCCCTTTGATATTTTGCATATATTTATATAACGTTTCCGCCCTGCCATAAATAAAAAAATGCACCCCGGAGGGTGCATTTCTTCATATCAGGTTATCGGGCTTTCTCAGCCTATCGTCTTGTCCATTATCTTCGGTGTTATGAAGATGAGGAGCTCGGTCTGCGTGTCCGCGACCGACTTGCTCTTGAAGAGCCAGCCCAGGACAGGGATGTCCTTGAGGAACGGGATGCCCTTCTCGGTATCGTTCTTGTCGGTCACCACTATGCCGCCTATGACCGTTGTCTCGCCGTTCCTGACGAGCACGTCGGTGG
>CAZDUP010000177.1:3522-5710 GCA_964508625.1 uncultured Thermodesulfobacteriota bacterium | reverse complement strand
CTCCTCAAGCGTAGCCTCAAAGGCCTTTAAGAGGTCCTCGGGCAGGTCCCTTATGAAGCCGACCGTGTCCGTTATGACAGCGTCCCTCTCCCTCGGGAAACGGAGCCTGCGGGATGCCGTATCGAGTGTTGCGAAGAGCTTGTCCTCGACGAGTGTTTCGCTCCTCGTAAGGGCGTTCATCAGAGTTGACTTGCCCGCGTTGGTGTAGCCCACAATGGAGATTATCGGTATGCCGCTCCCGGCCCTTCTCCGCCTGCGCTCGTACCTGCCGCGGCTTAATGATTTAAGCTCTTTTTCAAGGTGCGTTATCCTGTCCTGGACGCGGCGCCTGTCTACTTCGAGCTTGGTCTCTCCAGGGCCCCTTCCGCCTATGCCGCCCATGAGCCTCGATAGCGACGTGCCCTTGCCGGTGAGCTTCGGCAGGAGGTACTTTAGCTGCGCGAGCTCGACCTGCACCTTGCCGTCCCTTGAATGGGCCCTTCTCGCGAATATGTCGAGTATGAGCTGGGTCCTGTCAATTACCTTTAGCTCCGTGACCTCTCCCAATTCCCGCACCTGAGTCGGGGTAAGCTCCTGGTCGAAGATGAGTATGGTCGCGTCCTTCTGAAGGGCCTTTATTACGAGCTCCTTTATCTTGCCGGTGCCCATGAGGTACTTGGGGTTCAATTTTTCGAGCCTCTGGCAGACCATGTCGAGGACGACCACGTTGTCGGTCCTGGCGAGCTCTTTCAACTCTTCAAGTGATTCCATCTGGCTGTCTTTGGGCTGGGTGGAGACGCTCACAAGGATTGCGCGTTCCCGCTTGTCCGAGACGTCCCTCGTGATGGCGCGCCCCATCTCCTGTTCGAGCGATGAGGCGAAGCTTTCGGCATCGATGTCGAGCGCATGGAAGGGTGTTGAAGGCCATACCTCGTAGGGCTCTTTGTCTGGATAATAAGGAAGAAGCTGCGCCATGTATATGTCAGCAGGAAGTCCGTCGTCCCTGACGCCAATGGCAGCCATGAGGTCGAGCCTGAGGAGCGCGAGGTCTGTGAGGTCGTCCTGAGTGAGAGGCTCGTTCTTGAGGTGCGTATGAACGCAGCGGACCCCGCGCAGGAGCTTTCTTCCGAGCGGATAGTCCGAGAGGACCGGGATTACTATCTCGCGCTCGTCGCCGACGATGACTGCAACGATGGCGCCTCTCCGGTTGACGATTATGCCGAGCTGCCTTTTGATCTCCCTTGAAAGCTCGGTCATATACCTGCCGAGCTCCGGGGTTATGACCCTCGTGGGCGGGATTTTTCGCTGATATATCCTCTCGATCGACTTTAGCTGGCTGGCCTTGAGGCCCGAGAGGTTTCCATATAACTGTGCTATCGACGTATCTCCTTTTTAAAGTATCCATTGAAATTATAACACACGCATAACGGCCCATGCAATGCGGCATTAAAGGCTTTCAGGCTGGCTACCATGCCTCAAAAGGAACAAGGGTTAGGTGTTATAGTCTCATTAGCGCATCAGTAGTATTGAAAGTGCGTCAGAGAGGAGGAATCTATGCCTGAACGTCATGACGAAATAACATGGCCGTCGTGGATACCTGAGCGTTGGTGGGCCGCCCTGCTGCAGGGGGTCCTGGCCATCCTATTCGGTATAGCTTTGCTCGCGAGGCCCGGCATTACGCTGCTGTTCTTCGTCTACCTCTTCGGCATCTACGCCATATTGAGCGGCATATCGGATATCTGGATGGGCATAACCGGCAAGCGCTCTTTTTTACTCATGCTCCTTTTGGGGGCCATTGACATATTCGCCGGCATCATTGCGTTGTCATTGCCCGGGATAACCCTTTTTGCGTTCGTCGTCATAGTAGGCGCATGGGCCATTACCAGGGGCATGGTCCTGATGATGACCGCGATAGGCGGGCGCGCAGAGGAGAACGCATGGCTCTTCGGTGTCTCCGGCACGCTCTCGGTCGTCTTCGGCATATTTCTGCTGGCCTGGCCCATGAAGGGCCTTGCCATTATCGTGCTCCTTATGGGTATCTACTGGATACTGCACGGGCTCACGCTCACCTTCATGTCCTTCCAGGTAAAGCATATGAGGGAGGCAAGGCATTAGATAGGCCGTTATGAGGGAAACAGGCGTTCAGCGCGCCTGTTTCCCTGTTTCTTGAGAGTGCATCCCGCCTGGTTCAATTCTCATTATACCCCAT
>CAZDUP010000177.1:0-3512 GCA_964508625.1 uncultured Thermodesulfobacteriota bacterium | reverse complement strand
TACCCCATGATTGACTGCAGCCCCTTTTTCTGTTAAGAAAATTTAAACAAAGGTATGGAGGCCCCATGTCCAGGGATTTCGGGATGCTCATAGCAGGGCAGTGGAGGACGTCGAAGAACGTCCTTGAGGTTAAAAGCCCGTTCGACGGCTCGCTCGTCGCGAGGACCTTCCTTGCGGACAAGCTCCAGATAGAGGAGGCCGTCTCTTCATCAGAGGCCGCCTTCGCTGAATTGAAGAAGCTCCCTGCCTACAGGCGCTATGAAATGATAAGCAGGGTGGCCCAGTCAATACAGGAGCGCGAAAAGGAGCTTGCCTCAACGATTGCGCTTGAATCGGGAAAGCCCATAAAGGACGCGAGGGGAGAGGTAAGGCGCGCTGTCACGACCTTCCAGTTTGCGGCCGAAGAGGCCAGGAGGCTCGGCGGAGAGGTGCTTCCGCTGGACGTGAGCCCGGGCGCTGAGGGGCGCTTCGGCGTGGTGCGAAGGTTCCCGATAGGGCCGGTCCTGGGGATTGCGCCGTTCAATTTCCCTCTTAACCTCGTGGCGCACAAGGTCGCGCCCGCAATGGCATGCGGCAACCCCATGCTCCTTAAGCCATCGCCAAAGACGCCCATAACCGCGCTCATGCTTGGCGAGATTGTGACGCAGGCAGGCTGGCCAGCCGGCGGGCTCAACATCATAAACTGCTCGAACGAGGAAGCCGGAAAGATATGGGGCGATGAAAGGATAAAGAAGCTATCCTTTACCGGCAGCGCGAAGGTCGGCTGGATGCTCAAGGCGCAGGCCGGGACGAGGAAGGTGACTTTGGAGCTTGGCGGCAACGCCGGGGCAATCGTCCACAGCGACGCTGACATCGCCTTTGCGGCAAAGAGGTGCACGCTCGGGGCATTTGCCAATGCCGGGCAGGTCTGCATATCGGTCCAGAGGGTCTACGTCGAAAGGGGCGTATTTGATGCCTTCAGGGACGAGTACCTTGCCAACTGCAGAAAGATAAAGTCAGGCGACCCGCTCGACGAGACGACGGACCTCGGCCCAATGATAGAGGAAGAGGCTGCAAAGAGGACAGAGGCTTGGGTAAAAGAGGCGGTCTCAGAGGGCGCGAAGCTGCTTTTGGGCGGCAATCGCACTGGGAGCTTCATGGAGCCCACTGTCCTTACCAACACGAAGCCTTCAATGAAGGTCTGCGGGGAAGAGGTCTTCGCGCCTGTTGTCTCCCTTGAACCATATGACGATTTCGAGGGGGCATTGAACGAGGTGAACAGGGGCCTTTACGGCCTCCAGGCAGGGGTCTTTACGAACGACATGACAAGGGTGCTCCGCGCCTACGAGGCACTTGAGGTGGGAGGGGTCATAATAAACGACATACCCACATGGAGGATGGACAATATGCCCTACGGCGGCGTCAAGATGAGCGGATTCGGCAGGGAGGGACTGAAGTACGCAATAGAGGAGATGACCGAGCCCAGGCTCCTTGTGCTTGGCCGGAGTTGAGGATGGGCCTGGGATATTTCCTTGTAATCACATGGAAATAAAGACATTTGTCATTAACAAGGTCTGCTGAAACTGTTATAAAAAGCCATGTTTTCCGCCAAAAAAATCCTTGTATTTCTTTTTTGCGTGGGTTAGTATACTGTATACAATAGAGCGTAGCCATTTGTTTTCCTAATAAAAACATATTGAAGGGTGGTGAATTTATTGTCTCTTAAGATAACTGAAGACTGTGTCGCATGCGGGGTCTGCCTGCCGGAGTGTCCTGTTAACGCCATCTCCGAGGGAGACATCTACGTAATAGACCCCAATGTCTGCATCGAGTGCAAGGGCCATTTTGACACGCCCAAGTGCGCCGAAGTCTGCCCGGTCGATTGCTGCGTACCTGCCTGAAGGCTTGACGGCAAGACCCCGGCTTATGCAGGGGCCATGTTATGAAATCCTGAAGAAAAAGCGGCAGTTGACTTGATATTCACGGCAGCCCTGCCCGTAAAAAGGCAGGGCTGGCCGCAAAATCTGGACGGTTTCTTGACCCCGGTATCTGGTCGGGGTTATTTTTTCGTTGCAGTTCCTGTTCGAAGTTCCTTTTGCTGCCGCCCAACTGGGCGGGGAAGGCCCGTTATGAGAGAGTTTGCCGTTTTCTGGGGCTGCACCATACAGACCCGTTTCCCGTTCATTGAAAAGTCCACCCGTCTGGTCCTCGAGAGCTTCCAGCTCCCGTACAGGGACGTTGACGGGTTCACATGCTGTCCTGAGAAGTCGCTCGTCAACAACATCGACCACGGTGCCTTTGTGCTCACGGCTGCCCGGAACGTGGCGCTCGTGGACGAGCTCGACGTTGACCTCGTGAGCCCCTGCACCGGGTGTGTTTCCAACCTTGCAACCGTAAAGGGCGAGCTCAACGCCAACCCCAAGGAAAAGGCGGAGGTCAATAGCCTTCTGAAGGAAGTGGGCCGCGAGTTCAAGGGCTCATCCAGGCTCCAGCACCTCGTCCCGTTCTTCCACGACAGCGTGGGCATCCACAAGATAAGGCAGAAGATAAAGAGGGACTTCACAGGCATGCGCATAGCGCTCCACTACGGCTGCCACATGATAAGGCCCTCTCACGCGTTGAAGAACGACGACCCCTTGAACCCGGTGAAGTTCGACAACCTCATAAGGGGCCTCGGGGCCGAGAGCCTCCAGTTCTCGTCGAAGCTCATGTGCTGCGGCCAGGGCCTCGACAGGGTGGACGAGCATGACCGGGCCCTCGACTTCGCGCGCATAAAATTAAAAGAGCTCAGGGCCATAGGCGCGGACGCGCTCGTGCTCTGCTGCCCTTCGTGCTTCCTTCAGTTCGACAACAACCAGTTCCTCATGGAAAAGGAAGGCGAGAAGCTCGGCATACCTATCATATATTTCACAGAGCTTCTGGGCCTGGCCCTCGGCTACAGCGCCGAAGAGCTCGGCATAACGAACCACAGGATAGACTGCAGCCCCTTCCTCGCCAAGTGGGAGGCGCTTGCTTCAAAGCCCGCGCCGTCGGCAGGAATAGAGGCAGGGCTGACGGGCCCGAACGTTTTGGGCTAAGGAGTTTTTTATGTTGGATGCAAAGCTGAATCTCAAGCTCCTCGAGATGTGCTCCAAGTGCGGGGCCTGCTATTCGATCTGCCCCTCTTGCATGAACATACCGGGCTATGACCCGAGGGCGGTAATAAAGGATATCTTGAAGGGCGAGCACGAAAAATGGCTCGCCTCGCGCCACATCTGGGAGTGCCTTGAATGCCACTACTGCCTTGAGATGTGCTACCAGCACTACGGCTTTGAGAACGCGATGACCGCTCTACGCAACATCGCCGCGAGGAAGGGCATGCACCCGCCCCAGGTAAAGAGGGGCTGGGAGATGTTCGTCAAGACCAGCAGGCTCGGAGAGCCAGCGCTGCCTGCGAGGAAAAAGCTCGGCCTCCCGGAGCCCAAGGCCTCGGGAGCGGACGAGTTCAGGAAGCTCATGGCCACACCTCGTTGAGGCGGTGGCTGGAGATCAGC
>CAZDUP010000176.1:1013-5715 GCA_964508625.1 uncultured Thermodesulfobacteriota bacterium | reverse complement strand
AGGGAATTTATTACCGTGGCGAGCATGCCGACGTAGTCGGCTGTCGCCCTGTCCCTGCCCTTTGCGCTGGCGGAAACGCCGCGGATGATGTTGCCGCCGCCTATGACCACCTCTATCTCGATGCCGAGATTATGGACCTCTTTTATCTCCTGGGCGATGGTGTTTATTACGTTGGTGTCTACTCCGAACTCCTTGTCGCCCATAAGGGCCTCGCCCGAGAGCTTGAGGAGTATTCTCTTATATTTGTATTCAGGCATCTTTGCGTCCGGGGCGGGAAAAACCCGCGTAAGGTGAGATGGGATAAAAAAGGGGGACCCCAAAAGGGCCCCCCTTCAGATTACTTCTGGGCTGCCGCCACTTCGGCGGCGAAATCGGACTCTTTCTTCTCGAGCCCCTCGCCTACCTTGAACCTGGCGAACCTTCTTATGGATATGTTCTCGCCGAGCTTGGCGATGTTCTCAATGACGAGCTTCTCGATGGTCTTGTCCGCGTCCTTCACAAAGGGCTGCTCAAGGAGGCAGGCCTCCTTGTAGAACTTCTCGACCTTGCCCTCGACCATCTTTGAGATGACGTGCGCGGGCTTGCCTGATTCCTTTGCCTGCGCCTCGTATATGCGCTTCTCAGCCTCTACCACCTCGGCCGGCACTTCATTCCTCGATACGAACTGAGGGTTCATGGCCGCGATGTGCATGGCTATCTCGCGCACGAGGGTGGCGAAGCCGTCGGTCTTGGCCACGAAGTCCGTCTCGCAGTTGACCTCGAGGAGCACTCCGACCTTGCCGCCGTGAATATAGCTCGAGACAATGCCTTCGGATGCGAGACGCGAGGCCTTCTTCTGAGCGGCAGCGAGGCCCTTCTCACGAAGGTAGGTCACCGCGGCTTCGATGTCGCCTTTGGTCTCGGCAAGGGCCTTCTTGCAGTCCATTATGCCGGCCCCTGTCTTTTCCCTCAGATCCTTTACTGCTGATGCTGAAATCTCCATTATCGGAAAAACCCTCCCTCAATTTCTAACCGGCTGCTGAAAAAAGTCCATCGGCTGCGTTGGCTTCAACCGCTCGCCGCCTTGCATATGGAGCTTTTTGAGCAGCCTGACTTTTATTACTTTACGGAGCGCTATACTTATCAGCCCTGGGCTGTGCCCTGGGCAGGAGCCTCTGCTGCCTGCGGGGCAACGGGCGCGGCTTGAGCCTGCGGCTTTTCGGCCTGCTTGTCGCTCTTTGCCTGGAGGGCCTCCTCGTATGCTGCCCTGCCCTCGATGCATGCGTCGGCTACCGAGGACGCGAAGAGCTTTATGGCCCTTATGGCATCATCGTTGCCGGGTATCACGTAATCGACCTCGTCAGGGTCGCAGTTGGTATCGACTATGGCGACTACCTTTATGCCGAGCCTGACGGCCTCTTTTATGGCTATGGTCTCTTTCTTGGAGTCTATGATGAATATGATCTCCGGGAGCTTGTCGAGGTTCTTCACTCCGCCGAGGTATTTCTCGAGCCTCTCCTTTTCCCTGCTGAACATGAGGAGCTCTTTCTTGGTGGCCGATGCGAAGTCCGGGTTGGTGTCGATGTTCTCAAGCTCCTTCAACCTGTTGATCGACTTCTTTACCGTTGCGAAGTTGGTGAGAAAGCCGCCGATCCACCTGTTGTTGATGTATCCCATGCCGGCCCTCGTCGCCTCTTCCTGTATGGCGTTCTGGGCCTGCTTCTTGGTTCCCACGAAAAGGACCCTGCCGCCCCTGGTGGCATTGTTCCGTATGTAGTCGTAGGCCTCCTTGAACATCTTGACCGTCTGCTGAAGGTCGATGATATAGATGCCGTTCCTCGCCCCGTAGATATAGGGCTTCATCTTGGGGTTCCACCGCCGGGTCTGGTGCCCGAAGTGGACGCCGGACTCGAGAAGCTGTTTCATTGTCAAATAAGCCATTCTTTTCTTTCCTCCTGTTTTGGTTTTTACCTCCGCCAGGGAAATACGGCCGGAACCCTCTCGGGCACCGCCGGCCTTCAGAACCCGGGCGTGCGTAGTTAATCGAGGTTTTTTAGCATATTAAATCGACTGTTGCAAGGAAAAAAGGCCGCCGGAGACAGGTACTGCGGCCTTTTTTCCTGTTAACCGTCTGAATTAAAAGATTTTATCACGAAATCGCGGGTATGCCAGGGGACGATGGAAAAAGCGGACTTTTGCCGCGCTCAGAAGCAGAGACCTTCATTTCGCGGGGGCCCAGAGGAGCTCGCCCTTGCCCATCGCGCCTGTGATGGAGAGCTTCATGGCACCGGATGGGCCGGGTATTTCCTGGCCGTTTTCCGAATATTTGGGGAACCTCGCCAGATAGGCCCTGCTCCAGAGGTCGTAATACGGGAAGTAATCACGCATCAGCGCCTCTGAGTTCTCTATACGGGATATCGAGACAGGCCTGACCTTGTTGCCCTGCCCGTCCTCGAGATAGACCTGCCAGACAGAGTCCTTCCTGTGAAAGTCGTTCAATTCCTCGTCAGGGGTGTACGCGGTAAAGAAAAACTCGTTGTAGGCCTGCACCTGCTCGAGCTCTCTTTCGAGTAGTGCCTGAGAGCGCTCGGGGCCGAGGCCGTAATCAGCCGAGTACTTGGCGATATAGGCCTTTCTGAACTCCTCGCCCTTGTAGGTGGCGTTCACATAGAGCCTGGACTCGAAGCCTTCGTAGGCCTTGAACCCTCTGGACCATCTCTCGAGTGCCTGATAGTAGGCGGTATCAGGCGACGGAGGAGCGGTCTTTTTGGCCGGTCCACACCCGTAGATAAAAACCGCCGCGAAAAAAAGCAGGCAGAGGGCCCCAAGCCCCCTGCCCGTCAGTCTCTTTGACCCTGTAGAGTCCATCCGCCCCCCTGCGTTAATTTATTCGGCGAGCCTGAAGCCCAGGTATATGAGCCTCTTGTTGCTCTCGAGGGCGTACCTGTACGTGGTGCGGAGCTTGTACGGCTGGTCTATGAACGAGCCGCCCCTTACGACCTTGAATATGGAATGCTCCGGCCCGTATGGGTTCACCTTGGGGCTGACCTGGTAGAAGTCGAAGTCAAAGTAGTCCTCAGTCCATTCGAGAACATTGCCTGCCATGCCGTATATGCCGAGCCCGTTCGGCTTTTTGGACTTTACCGGTCCGAACAGTTCGCTGTTGTCGCTGAAGACGGCATAGCTCCCGAGATCGCCCTCGTTGTTCGTACCTGACCAGACCATCTCCTTGCCGCGCTCCCTGGCCGCGAACTCCCACTCCGCCTCGGTGGGCAGGCGGTAAAAGCCGCCGGATATCCTGTTGAGCTCCTTTATGAACTCCTGAACCATCGAGAAGCTGAGGTAGCTGACCGGCGCCTGCGGGTCTTTTTTCATGGTGGGGTTCCACCTGTTCGACGGCAGTCCGCCCATCACTATCTCGAAAAGCTCCTGGGTTACCTCGGTCTCGCCTATATAGTAGTCGTCGAGGCAGACCTCGTGCACGGGCTGTTCGTCCTCGTCCCCGTTGCCGGTCCAGTCGCCCATGTCATAGCAGCCGCCCTTTACGAGGATCATTTTTATCGGGGGCAGGTCCTCCTTCTTGACCTCTTTCTTCTTTTTCTTGTCCGCGGCCTCTTCCTTCATCTTCTCTTCTATCCCGAGGTCGTCGTCCAATGGCCCGCTGGGGCCCGGTGTAACGGCCATGGCCTGCGTGCCAGCCGCGAGCATCGTTGAGAGCAAAAAGATGGACAGATTCTTCTTCATAGGTGTTCCTGCCTCCTTCGTCTTTCGCCTAAAGATGGACCCCGGCTCACTTGAAGAGCGCGAGCTGGGGGACCCTTGATAACACCTCAACCGGATATTTCCCGGTAAAGCACGCGTCGCAAAAACTGCCGCCCGCCTCGCGCACGGCCTCGTAGAGGCCCTCCACGCTCAGGTACCCGAGGGTATCGGACGTAATGTACTCGTTTATGGCCTCGATGCTCTGCACCGCTGCGATGAGCTCTTCCCGCCTCGGCGTGTCTATGCCGTAGTAGCAGGGGCATATGGTCGGCGGGGAGCTTATCCTCATATGGACCTCTTTGGCCCCTGCCGCCCTTATCATCTTTATTATCTTCCTGCTCGTGGTGCCGCGCACGATGGAGTCGTCTATGACCACCACGCGCTTGCCCCGTATTATGTCCTCTATGGCGTTGAGCTTTATCTTCACGCCGAAATGGCGTATGGCGTCCTTGGGCTCGATGAAGGTGCGGCCCACGTAGTGGTTCCTCACTATGCCCTTGTCAAAGGGTATGCCGGATGCCTCGGCATAGCCTATTGCGGCGGGCACGCCGGAATCCGGCACAGGCACGACCATGTCGGCCTCGACCGGGTGCTCTTTCGCGAGCCTCGCGCCGAGCCTCTTTCTGACGGCGTGGACGTTCACGCCGAATATCTTGGAGTCGGGCCTTGCGAAGTATATGAACTCGAAGACGCAGGGCGTGTAGCTGGCCTTGGGAAAGGGCTTATACGACCTCACGCCGTTTTTGTCTATGACTACTATCTCGCCCGGCTCTATGTCGCGGACGTACTCGGCCTCGATGAGGTCAAAGGCGCATGTCTCCGAGGCCACCACCCACGAACCCCTGAGCCTGCCGAGGGAGAGCGGCCTGAAGCCGTGCGGGTCCCTCGCAGCTATCATCACCTCTTCCGTGAGGAAGAGAAGCGAATACGAGCCGAGAAGCCGCCTCAGGGATGCGGTTAT
>CAZDUP010000176.1:0-1003 GCA_964508625.1 uncultured Thermodesulfobacteriota bacterium | reverse complement strand
CAACGAGAGAGGTCTCCTTGCTCGAAGCTATGAGGTGGACGATTATCTCCGTGTCCATCGAGGACTGGAATATCGACCCGTAGGCCTCGAACTCCGCGCGAAGGAGCATGGCGTTCACTATGTTGCCGTTGTGCGCGACAGCTATGCCGCCCCTCGAATACTCGACTACGAACGGCTGGGCGTTCCTTATGTGCGATTCCCCTGCAGTCGAGTACCTGACGTGGCCGATGGCCGCGCTTCCGTGGAGCTTCTCGATGTCCGCGCTCGTGAACACGTCGGCCACAAGGCCCATGCCCTTGTGATGATGGAGGACCTCGCCGTCGGTGGAGGCTATGCCTGAGCTCTCCTGCCCCCTGTGCTGGAGCGAATAGAGGCCCAGATATGTAAGGTTCGCTGCCTCGGGGTGGCCGTAGATGCCGAATACCCCGCACTCGTCATTGAACCTGTCTTCAAAGGGAATCATCAGACCTTCACGACCTCAGATATTTTTCCAGCGAGCCGGACCAGTTTGTCTTCATATCGTCGATGCCGATATCCACGAGGCGGCCTATCCGGAGCCTTCCTCCGCCGACCTTCCCTATAATGGCAAAGGGGGCCTTGGCATTGCCTGCGATCGCCTTCATGGCTTCACAGTCCTCTGCCTTGAGGCTCACCACTATCCTCGACTGTGCCTCGCCGAAAAGGGCGTCATCGACCCTGAGGCCTTCGAGATCGATATCGATCTGGGCGCCGACCGCGCCGTCCGGGTTAAGGCACGCCTCGGCAAGCGCGATCGCCAGGCCGCCTTCCGAGACGTCATGGGCAGAGAGTATTATACCAGCCTTTATGCCCTGCAAACAAGCCTCTTGGACGGCCTTCTCCCTCGAGAGGTCCAACCCGGGCGGAAGGCCCTTTTCCATGCCGTGGACAACGCTCAGGTATTCACTGCCGCCAAGGCCGGTCTTCTGGGAGCCGAGGAGGGCTATGAGGTCGCCCTCCTCCAGGAACCACTGCCTTGCATGGT
>CAZDUP010000175.1:0-5716 GCA_964508625.1 uncultured Thermodesulfobacteriota bacterium | reverse complement strand
GCCCCGCCACGCCTAAATCTCCCCGCGCACTCATCGCCCAAAACTCCCGGGTCGGCGCGCGGGGAGGCCCCCCCCCCCCGCGCCCCTGCCTCATGCATTTACAACTACCTCTTTGAAGGCCTCGCTCGGCGCATAGCAGACAGGGCATACGTCAGGGGGATATTCGCCCTCGTGCACGTATCCGCATTCAACGCACTTCCACTTCTTCATCACTTACCCCTTCCGAGGGCAGTCTCAAAGGCGTCGGCGTGCCCCTCTTCGTCCGTCAGTATCTGCTCGAGCATGAGGCGGGTCGTCGAATCTCCAAGCTCGGCGCAGAGCTTTATATGGCCCCTGTAATCCTCTATGGCCTTGTCCTCGAGGCCGAGGTCGCTCTTGAGCATGCTCCTCAACTCCCCGCCTCTCTGGACCTGGCCCGGCTTGTAGACCGGCACGCCGCCCAGGTAGACTATCCTTTCAGCGAGCATCTCCGCGTGCCTCATCTCGTCCACGGCCGTCTTCTTGAAGAGCTCAAGTATGGCCGGGCTCTCGAGCCCCTCTCCCTCATAGTGATGGCCCATGTACTGGATGATCGCGGTCAACTCCGCGACCCTGTCAGCATTGAGCGCATCGATTATCTTCTTTTTCGCCTCGTCACTCAGCTTCACTCCCATCTTAACCACCTCCGCGTGAATGTTGGATTCAATACTGCAATGCTGTTATGAGAAAATCGCAGGCCTCGCCTGGACTGCGCAAGGGTCTGCTCCCTGAGGGTCGTTGGGTATTATACCGTATATTTAACCGGTTGTCAGGAAGCCGCCAGCAGAGGCCCTGGCAGGCTGTCTTGACATTGAATCGAAAGGTGGTTAACTAAGGATTAAAGGCCGCTCTCAGGTCCTCTGCAATCCACCCGTACCGCTGCAACAAAGCGGCCTCACAAGAACGAAAAGGAGGGCCGCATGAGCGTCGCCTATAAACCAGCATTCCCCTATCCCTCTTCCGAAGCCTTTGGAAGGCCCGGCGTGGAACCGCTCTGGCAGCGCGCCTCGAAGCAGGGCATTGGCACGGCCCTCTCCCCCTTCTCAAGGGTATGGTTCACCATAGCCGATGGCATCGTGACCGAGGCATTCTATCCTGACGCCGCTACCGCCTGCTTGAGGGACCTGAAGTTCCTCGTCACCGACTCCCGGACCTTCTTCAGCGAGGAGGGGGTTGACACCAGCATGACCCGGTTCGAAGTTATCCACGACTACGCGCCCGGATACGTCATCACCAACACTGCCAAATCAGGCCTCTGGAGCATCACCAAGAGAGTCATCACAGACCCGCGAGCGAACTCGCTCGTCATGAACGTGACCTTCAGGGCGATCCACGGCACGCCGCCTGACTTCCGCCTCTTCGTGCTCATGGCGCCGCACATCGGCAACTCCGGCTACGGCAACTCAGCCCGGTGCGCGCCGTACGGCAGCAGGAACTACCTGCTTGCGTCGAGGAACAACATATCAATGGCCCTGGCGGCAGACCGTCCGTTCCTGCGCATGTCAGCCGGGTACTCCGGGGCCTCGGACGGCTGGCACGACCTCAAGGACAACCTCGATATGGACTGGAGCTTTGAGAGGGCCCCTTATGGCAATGTCGCGCTCACGGCCGAGCTTGCGCCCCTTGAGACGAACCTCGTCTTGAGCTTCGGCAAGGACGAGGTCGAGGCGGTGCTCGAGACAGAGAGGACCCTGGCGAGAAAATACCACGAAATAGAAAGGGAGTACATAAGGGGCTGGCGGAAATATCTTGCCGGAACTCGCTTTCCCGGCAGGCGTCCGGCAGACAAGGGCAGGAGGTTTATTGCGAGCGCCATCGCTTTGAAGACGCACGAGGACAAGACATGGCCGGGCGCGATTGTGCCGTCGCTCGCCATACCCTGGGGCGAGGCAAGGCGTGACGCGCCTGCCTCAGCCTACCGCGTCATAAGGCCGGCAGACCTGTCGAAGGCTGCATTCGCCTTCCTGGCGATTGGCGACAATGCAACGCCCATCTCCATACTGAACCACCTGCAGTCCATCCAGAACGATGCAGGCTCCTGGCACCGGAGCTACCGGATAAACGGAGAGGTGGTCGAGCCGGGCCTCGATCTCACGCAGACCGCCATGCCGGTGATACTCGCGTGGAGGATGAAGACCCTCGGCCTTATAGGGGGCTCGTACTACCCAATGGCAAGGAAGGCTGCGGCATATATCGCGCGGGTCGGCCCGTCTTCAGATACGGAGCGCTGGGAAGAGGGCATGGGCTTCACGCCAGCCGAGCTCGCAGCCGAAATATCGGCCCTCGTATGCGTGGCCCACTGGGCCAGGGAGATGGACGAGAACGCGGCATACTCTCACCTGCTCTCAACAGCCGACTACTGGCAGACAAAGCTCGAGGACTGGACCTTCTCTGAGTGCGACTGCATAGGGGAAGGCATACCAGGGCATTACCTGCGGATAGTCCACGACGTGCCGGAAGAGCTCCCGGCGGCCAGAGAGGTATATGACCCGCTCGTTTTCAACAGGAACAGGCCGAAGGACAGGCCGCACCACCAGGGCGAGATAGTGGACACCGGTTTTCTGGACCTTGTCAGGTTCGGCGTGCGCGGCCCCAGGGACCCGCACGTGGTGAGCTCTCTTCGCGTCGTGGACAGGCTGCTGCGCTTCGAGCACAATGGGAGGATCGCCTTCAGGAGGTTTTTCGGCGACGGTTACGGAGAGCAGGAGGACGGCTCGCCATTTAACGGCTCAGGCGTGGGAAGGCCCTGGCCCATGCTCACCGCCGAGCGGGCGGTCTACGAGGCCATAGCCGGAGGCACGCCCGAGGAGTACATGCAATCGCTCGAATCATTCACCAACGAGGGGCACCTCTTCCCCGAGCAGGTCTGGGACTCCGGGAACGTCCCTTAAAGAGGCCTCTACAAGGGACGGCCCACAGGTTCAGCCACGCCGCTCGTCTGGGCGCACGCCGAGTACATGAATGCGCTCCGCTGCATGCGCGATAACGCGGGTTTCGATATAATTGAAGAGGTCAGGGAGCGTTACGCTAACAGGATAACACGGCTGAATATGTCGGCGTGGAAAAAGGACAAGCTCATAAGCTCGGCCAAAGACACGGACATCGTCCGCATAATATCCTGCGAGGACGCTGACCTGGTCTGGACCAGCGACAACTGGGCAACGAGGAACGAGGAGCCGATGAAGGATACGGGCCTGGGGCTCTGGCACAGGGACTTTGACCACGGGAGCTTTGCCCCTGGCACAAAGCTCATCTTCACCTTCCGCTACAGGGCGAACAACGCGTGGGAAGGCAGGGACTACGAGATAAGCATCTGGGGGTAACAGTCGGACATCTCTCTGTGAAGATGTCTTTCTCCCCTCCCTTGACGGGAGGGGATTGAGGGGAGGGTGAATTAGCCTCACCCCCACCCTGCCCTCCGCCTGTCAAGGGGGAGGTAATAAGGTACGATATAACACGATAGAAGCCGGGAGAAGAGCATGAAGAAGAGCCTTGCGAGAAAGGTCATAGAGGCGCATCTGGTTTCAGGCAGGTGGGTGCCTGGCGAGGAGATAGCGATAAAGGTAGACCAGACCCTCACGCAGGACGCGACAGGCACGATCGCGTACCTCGAGTTCGAATCGCTCGGCCTCGACACGGTCAAGACAGAGCTCTCGGCGAGCTACGTGGACCACAACATACTTCAGACCGACTACAGGAACGCGGACGACCACAGGTTCCTCATGACAGCCGCCCTCAGGTACGGCGTATACTTCTCGCCTCCGGGCAACGGTGTTTCCCACCCCGTGCACATGGAACGCTTCGGAGCGCCAGGAAAGACACTCCTGGGCGCTGACAGCCACACCTGCACCGCAGGGGCGCTCGCCATGATAGCCATAGGCACGGGAGGCCTTGACGTGGCCCTCGCGATGGCAGGAGAGCCCTTTCACCTGAAGGCCCCGAAGGTCCTCGGCGTGCGGCTCACGAAAAAATTGAAGCCGTGGGTATCTGCAAAGGACGTCATACTGGAGATGCTCCGCCGGCATACGGTCAAGGGCGGGGTGGGCAGGATAATCGAGTACTGGGGGCCCGGCGTCAAGACCCTCTCAGCGACAGACAGGGCGACCATCGCCAACATGGGCGCGGAGCTCGGGGCGACCACTACCATATTCCCCTCTGACGAGATGACGCGGGATTTTCTCGAACGCCAGGGCAGGGTCAGCGACTGGAGGCCGCTGGAGGCAGACCCTAACGCGGAGTACGACGAGACCGACGAGATAGACCTCTCCAGATTAGAGCCGCTCATTGCCTGCCCGAGCTCGCCTGACAACGTAAAGAAGGTCGTCGAGGTCGAGGGCACGCCGGTAGCCCAGGTGATAGTCGGCTCTTCGGTAAACTTCTCCTACAAGGACATGATGATCGTCTGCAAGGCCATGAGCAACAGGACCGCCTTCCCGGGCGTGAGCCTCGAGGTAAACCCCGGAAGCAGGGCAGTGCTAGAGAACGTCGAGCGGGCCGGAGGCACGGTCCTCCTTTCCCACGCCGGGGCAAGAGTACACCAGTCAGGCTGCCTCGGGTGCATCGGCATGGGTCAGGCGCCCCCGACAAAGGCTGCTTCGGTACGTACATTCCCCAGAAATTTCAAGGGAAGGAGCGGCACTGACGACGACTATATCTACCTCTCCAGCCCTGAGACCGCTGTTGCAGCCGCCATATTCGGCACGATAACAGACCCGAGGAAGCTCGGACAGTACCCCAGGATAGTAGAGCCGAAAAAATACAGGTACAACGACTCGCTCATATTGAAGCCGCTGCCGCTCGAGGAGCGCAAAAAGATAGAGGTCACTCGCGGGCCGAACATAGCCGCGCTTCCGGTATTTGACGGGCTCCCCGAGGCGTATGAGGGGCGGGTGATACTTAAGACCGGCGACAATGTCTCGACCGACGACATCCTGCCCGCAGGCAACAGGGTGCTTCCCTTCAGGTCTAATATCCCGAAGATAAGCGAGTTCGCCTTCGAGCGCGTTGACAGGCTCTTCAGCCAGCGGTGCAAGGAATCGGGCGGCGGCATAGTAGTTGGCGGAGAGAATTACGGGCAGGGCTCGTCGCGCGAGCACGCGGCCATAGCGCTCCGCTATCTTGGCATACGGATGAAGATAGCTCAGGGATTCGCGCGTATACACAGGGCCAACCTCATAAACTTCGGCATACTCCCGCTTCTCTTCAGCGACCCGTCTGATTCCTCGAAGCTCGGTCAGGGAGACGTCCTCTCGTTCGAGGGGCTCCGTGCCGCTGTCGAGAGGTCTGACGAGATAATCGGGATAGTGAAGGAAAAGAACAGGGGCTTCAAGTTCACCCTGAACCTCTCCCAGAGGGAGCGGGCCATGATACTCGAAGGCGGGCTATTGAACCTTCTACGGAAGGAACGGGGCACGAAGCCGCGCATCGACAGGTCGGCGTGAAAACCCATAGCGAGCCCAATCCCAGCAGCTTGCTGCGGGTCGAGCGAGCGAATTGAAATAACGTTTTCCTATGGTTTCGGAGATTCCCCGAGGCATGCCGCGGGGGGCTTCAAAGGGCGGCAGCAAAAAGCCCCCTCCCATTCGGGAGGGGGCTTTAAATTGAGTCATTGCGAGGAGCTTAGCGACGACAATTTTTGCAGGATAGCAAAAATTGAATGCTGCGCCGGAGTTGCGGCAGCCCGGAGGGTCGAGCCCCA
>CAZDUP010000174.1:0-5726 GCA_964508625.1 uncultured Thermodesulfobacteriota bacterium | reverse complement strand
GGAAAGCGAGCTCTTCGGCCACGAGAAGGGCGCCTTCACCGGCGCACACCAGAGAAAGATCGGCAAGTTCGAGTACGCTGACAATGGCACCATCTTCCTCGACGAGGTATCGACCCTTCCCATGCACCTTCAGATAAAGCTGCTGCGCGTGCTGCAGGAGAGGGCCTTTGAGAGGGTTGGGTCAAATTCACAGATAAAGGTGGACATAAGGGTCATCGCTGCCACTAACGCAGGCCTCGAGGAAGAAGTGAAGAGGGGCAGGTTCAGGGAGGACCTCTACTACAGGCTCAAGGTCGTGCCAATCGACCTGCCGCCGCTGCGTGAGCGCAAGGAGGACATCCCGCTCCTCGTCCAGCATTTTCTTGAGAAGCTCGGCAGAAAATGCGGCAAGCGCATAGAGGGCGTCCTGCCCAACGTCATCACAGCCTTTATGGACTACGCATGGCCTGGCAACATAAGGGAGCTCGAGAACCTTATGGAGCGCCTGGTGGTGCTCGCGCCGGAGAACGGCGTAATAACCGTAGATGACCTGCCCACAGGCATCTTTGCGCGCCACGACGAGGCCCATAGCACAGAGATACGGGACTTCAGGGAGGCGGTGAAGGCCTTTGAGAAGCAGTATATAATAGGGACCCTCGACAGGACGAACTGGAACAGGCTGGAGACCGCGAGGACTTTGAACATCCACAGGAACACGCTTCTCCTCAAGATGAAGGAGCTCGGGATAAACGGGCCCAATAATACAACGGCAGGGCGCACTGGCAAGGGCGCGAGATGAAGATCAAAATAAGACCCCTCTTTTCCAAAGAGGGGCGGGGGAGATTATCTTTTGTAATTGGTGTCACATAAAATCCCCCATGCCCCCTTTTCCCAAAGGGGGAAGCAGAGCCATCTTTCCCAATGATTGTATGGGTGCGCCGTACGCACCATACAATCCACCTCAATCCCTCCTTGTAAAAGGGAGTCAAATTGACATCGTTGAAACCCTTCTTTTTCAAAGAGGGGCAGGGGAGATTTGGTTTGCAGGCGATTCGCGCGCATAGTTCAATCCTCGATACCTCCCGTTTCTTTTCCGCCATGCCCTTCAGAGATATTGGAAATTGAAAATGACGGCTGTTTATGTTATTAATCACCATATTTATTTCTGAATTCAGGGGGAATTGATGTCAGGTCATTCCAAATGGGCAAATATCAAGCATAAAAAGGCCAAAACCGACGCCAAGAAGGGCAAGGTATTCACGAAGCTCGTAAAAGAGATAATGGTTGCCGCAAAGAGCGGGAGCGACATATCCGGCAACCCTCGCTTAAGGCTCGCGGTGGATAAGGCAAAGGCGGAGAACCTGCCGGCCGACAACATAGACAGGGCCATAAAAAAGGGCGCCGGAGAGCTCGATAACGTCCAGTACGAGGAAGGCACCTACGAGGGCTACGGCCCTGCAGGAGTAGCCGTGCTCGTCAACTTCATGACCGACAACAGGAACAGGACCGCATCCGAGGTCAGGCACGCCTTCTCAAGTTTCGGCGGAAGCCTCGGCCAGAGCGGCTCTGTTTCATATATGTTCGATAAAAAGGGCGTCTTCACATTCGACATGGGCGCCATCTCTGAAGAGAAGCTCATGGAAGCCGCACTGGAGGCCGGGGCAGAGGATGTTGTCCCGAACCAGGACGACAGGGTATTCGAGGTATATACCGACCCAACTGATTACGCCAAGGTAAAGGGCTCGTTCGACCAGGCAGGAATCAAGTACTCGCACTCTGACCTCGCGATGATCCCCAAGACGACCGTGAAGGTCGAAGGCAAGCCCGCAGAGCAGGTATTGAAGCTCCTCGAAGAGCTCGAGGACCTCGACGACGTCCAGTCCGTCTTCGCGAACTTCGACATCTCCGCTGAAGAGATGTCCCGCATCGCCTGAGCAGGAGGCATATTGAGGGTATTAGGCATTGACCCGGGCAGCATCTCTACCGGCTTTGGCGTTGTTGACCGGCAGGGCTCTGCATTGAAGTACGTCTGCCACGGGAATATCTCGCCGGGCCGCGGCCTGCCGCTGACGGGCCGCCTGCTTGCCATCTCTGCAAGGCTCAGGGAAGTCATGGAGGCATACAGGCCCGACGCCGTCTCCATTGAATCGGTCTTTTTTGCGAAGAACGCCAGGAGCGCCATCGTGCTCGGCCAAGCAAGGGGGGCGGCCCTCCTGACAGTGGCGGATTGCGGCGTACCGGTATTCGAATACCCGCCAACCGCCATAAAACAGGCTGTCACGGGCTTCGGCCTTGCGGCAAAGGAAGACGTGCAGAAGATGGTGAGGCTCCTTTTGAAGGACAACGGAATAGAAGGCAAGTCCGACGCCACGGACGCGCTTGCAATAGCCATATGCCACCTGAGCAGCTCGAAGAGTCTCGCCGTAATGGGAACATCAGTCCGCCTGAACACAAGGCGCCCGGTATGATAGCGAACATAAAGGGGCGCATAATCCACAAAACGCCAGAGTCGGTAATAATAGACGTCGGCGGCATAGGATACGAGGTCTTCATCCCGCTCTCCACCTTCTATACCCTCCCTGACACTGACGAGGCAGTGAGCCTCTCTGTCCATACCCATGTAAGGGAGGACGCTATCCAGCTCTACGGCTTCCTTACGCGGGAAGAAAAAGAGGTCTTCAACCTCCTCATAAGTGTCTCAGGAATAGGGCCGAGGCTCGCGCGCAACATTCTCTCTGGCGTGCCTGTAGGCGACCTCATCGCGGCGATAAGCACGTCGGACCGCGCGCGACTCGGGAAGATTCCCGGCATCGGCGCAAAATCTGCCGAGAGGCTAATCCTCGAATTGAAGGACAAGATAGCGGGAGTTGCCGTGAAGGCCGCGCCAGTGAGCAGCCAGGCCGAAGAAATGGACCAGCTCACCAAGGACGTCTCCTCTGCCCTTGAGAACCTTGGCTACAAGGCAGTACTCGCCGAAGAGGCGGTGAAGAAGGCAAGGGCCTCTCTCGGCGAAGGCGCTGCCTTTGAGGCGGTACTGAAAGAGTCTTTGAAGTTCCTGGCGAAGAAATAAGGCAAGCGAGGCTGATGGACGAAGAGCGCGACATATCACCGGCAAGGCTCAGAGAAGACGAACTCGAGGTCACCTTGAGGCCGCGCCTTTTAGAGGACTTCGTAGGCCAGTCAAGGCTCAAGGAAAACCTCAAGGTATTCATAGAGGCTGCAAAGGGCAGGGGCGAGGCCCTTGACCACGTGCTCTTCTACGGTCCTCCCGGACTCGGCAAGACTACCATGGCCAACATCATCGCCAACGAGCTCAATAGCCAGATAAGGGCGACCTCAGGTCCGGTAATCGAGAAGACCGGCGACCTCGCCGCGATGCTCACGAACCTCGAGGCAAGGGACGTATTCTTCATTGACGAGATACACAGGCTCTCGTCCACTGTCGAGGAGATACTGTACCCGGCAATGGAGGACTACCATATAGACATACTCGTTGGCCAGGGGCCTTCTGCAAGGTCGGTGAAGATAGAGCTGCCGAAGTTCACGCTAATAGGCGCGACGACCAGGGCCGGGCTACTGACCTCTCCGCTCCGTGACAGGTTCGGCGTAATTCTGAGGTTTGATTTCTACACACCCTCTGAGCTCAAGACAATTATCACCCGTTCAGCCTCGATACTCGGCGTGGAGATAACGGCCGACGGCTCTGCCGAGATAGCAGGTAGGTCGAGGGGCACTCCGCGGGTAGCGAACAGGCTACTTCGCCGCGTGCGCGACTTTGCGCAGGTAAAGGCAAAGGGCATCATCACCCTGGATGTCGCGTCAAAGGCCCTCGACATGCTCGAGATCGACTCAAAGGGCTTTGACAAGATGGACAGGAGGATACTCCTCACCATCATCGACAAGTTCAGCGGCGGCCCGGTGGGCATAGAGGCCCTTGCCTCTTCGCTCCACGAAGAGAGGGACGCCATCGAGGACCTCTACGAGCCCTATCTTCTGCAGGAAGGCTATCTCAACAGGACGCCGAGGGGCAGGGTGGCCACGAGGCTTGCCTACGAACATCTTAACAGGCCATTCAAGTCCGGCGGCCAGAATCAGGAAGAGCTGTTTTAACAGACTGCTGAAAAAGGCCCATCTGCTTTGTTATCTTCGCCGATATTCGGTGGTAAAATTGGACCATGACCGGGGCCGTATCCATAAAGGACCTCCATCATCTCGCCCAGAGGCCCAGGCTACTCGCGCATATCTGCTGCGGCCCGTGCGCTGTCGCGCCTCTTCGGGAATTGCTCAAGGATACGGCAGAGGTCTGGGGCTTTTTTCACAATCCAAACATCCACCCTCTTGAAGAGTTCAGAAAAAGGCTCGACGCCGTCAAAACGCTCTCAGCTCTCCTTTCAATCCCTATAATCTATGACGAGAACTACAGGCCCCGCGAGTTCATAAAGGGGGTGAGGTCGCACACCGGAAAGTCAGAGGGCGTGCCGCCATTTGGCGAGCGCTGCGGATACTGCTATTCGAGCAGGCTCGAGGCAACTGCAAAGGCAGCGAAGCAAGGCGGCTTCGGCCTTTTCACCTCGACGCTTCTATTCAGCAGGTACCAGGAGCACGAAGCCATAAGAGCCGCAGGGGTTGAATTCGCCCGCAAGTACGGCATACTTTTTTTATACGAGGACTTCAGGCTTCTCTGGCAGGATGGAAGAGATGCGTCGAGGGCCCTCGGCCTCTACAGCCAGAAATACTGCGGCTGCATGTACAGCAGGATAGAGAGAAACGCTCAGAAGAAACGCAAAAAGGGCGGCGGCTGAAGGCAGGCGGTGACAAATGGAAAAGACGGTCGAGGTCTCCCGGAACCTGCCGGTGCACGAGCAGGCCGTCGAGATAGTTGAGAGAAAGGGCACCGGGCACCCGGATTACATCTGCGATTCCGTTGTGGAGAGGATCTCGATCGAGCTCTCCCGCCAGTACATGCAGACATTCGGCGCTGTGCTCCACCACAATATAGACAAGGCCCTGCTCGTCGCAGGCCAGGTCGACAAGGGTTTTGGCAGGGGCGGGGTCCTGAAGCCGATGGAGCTCATCATAGGCGACAGGGCCTCTTTCGGCACAAAGAAGGCAAAGGTCGCGGTAGTGGACATAGTGAGGAAGAGCGTACGTTCATGGCTCTCCGAAAACCTGCCGCACATTGACCCTGTAAAGCACATGAAGATAAGGACCGTACTGCAGCCGGGCTCCGAGGAGCTGACGGACATATTCAGGAGGGACGGGCGCGTGCGCGGCGCGAATGACACATCTGCAGCGGCCGGTTACGCCCCATTGACGCCTGCTGAGCGCGCTGTCTTTGAGACGGAACGCTTCATAAATTCTGCGGCCTTCAAGTTGAGATTCCCCGAGGCCGGAGAGGACGTAAAGGTGATGGGCATAAGGAGGGGCACTGCTCTCGATGTCACTGTGGCATGCCCTCTTTTGGCCCTCTCGATAAAAAACGAATCGGCCTACTTCCGGAAGAAAAGGGAGATACACGCAAGCATCATGGATTTTCTCTCCGGATTCCCTTTTTCAAAGGTAACTCTCAATCTCAATTCTCTGGATATCAAGGGGCAGGGAACAAGGGGCGTCTATCTCTCGCTCCTCGGGACGTCGGCCGAGGACGCTGACTCTGGCCAGGTGGGCAGGGGCAACAGAGTGAACGGCGTCATCTCCCTGAACAGGCCAATGGGCACGGAGGCGGCCGCAGGCAAGAACCCGGTGAG
>CAZDUP010000173.1:3358-5786 GCA_964508625.1 uncultured Thermodesulfobacteriota bacterium | reverse complement strand
ACGTGCTTTTTACGGGCCGCACGATAAGGGCGGCGATGAACGCGCTCATGGACTTCGGCAGACCTCTTGCCATACAGCTTGCTGTGCTTGTTGACAGGGGGCACAGGGAGCTGCCAATAAAGGCCGACTACGTCGGCAAGAACATACCAACGTCGCTCAAGGAAGGCGTGAAGGTGCACCTTGGCGAGATCGACGGCATGGACGAGGTCACGGTCGAGGCGCCGGACGCAAAAGGGTAGGACGTAGATGAGGCTTAAAAGAAAAGACCTCCTGGGGATAGAAGAGCTCGAAAGGGACGAGCTTGAGCTGCTGCTGTCGACCGCCGAGTCCTTTAAAGAGGTCTCCGAGCGGGAGATAAAGAAGGTACCGACGCTCCGCGGCAGGACGATAATAAACCTCTTTTACGAGGCGTCCACCAGGACGCGCACCTCATTCGAGATAGCGGCCAAGCGCATGAGCGCCGACGCCATCAACATCTCGGTCTCAACAAGCTCTGTCGTAAAGGGCGAAACGCTCCGCGACACCGCAAAGAACCTCGAGGCAATGCGGCCTGACTGCATAGTCGTAAGGCACGCATGCTCCGGCACCCCTCGGATGCTTTCCAGGTATCTCGCATGCCCGGTCGTCAATGCCGGCGACGGAGCGCATGAGCACCCGAGCCAGGCCCTGCTTGACATGCTCACCGTAAAGGAGAGGCTCGGCAGCATAGAGGGCATCAAGGTCTCGATAATAGGCGACATAACCCATTCCCGGGTGGCGCGCTCTAACATATACGGCTTCACGAAGATGGGCGCCGAGGTCACTGTCGCGGGCCCGCCGACCATGCTCCCGCCCGGCATTGAAAAGCTCGGATGCAGGGCCACATCCAGCATGGAGGACGCAATACGCGGGGCAGACGTGCTCATGATGTTGAGAATTCAGTCAGAGCGGCAGGCTGAGCCGCTCTTTCCGAGCGTGCGGGAATATTCGCGCCTCTACGGCCTTGATGAGGCAAAGCTCAGGGCAGCGAAAAAGGACGTGCTCATATTGCACCCGGGCCCCATTAACAGGGGCGTCGAGATATCCCCGGATGTAGCTGACGGCCCGTACTCGCTCATACTCGACCAGGTCACAAACGGAGTTGCAGTCAGGATGGCCATATTCTATCTACTCCTCGGAGGCGCTAAGGAGGGGCTTCAGGAAGGTGTGAAGGCATGAACAGGCTTGTGATTAAAGGCGGCCGTCTTGTAGACCCGGCGCAGAACCTCGATGGATTGTACAATATCTATGTGATGTCCGGCAGGGTGGCATCGATAAAGAAGGCGGAGGCCGACACATCAGAGGTCGGCACCGGCGTGGAGGTAATAGACGCCTCCGGCATGACGATCATGCCAGGCCTCATAGACGCCCATGTCCATCTGAGGGAGCCGGGCTACGAATACAAGGAAGACATAAGGACAGGCACGCTCGCGGCTGCTGCCGGCGGCTTTACGGCCGTGATGTGCATGGCAAATACCAAGCCCGTGAACGACAACGAATCCATCACGCGCTATATCCTCAGCAGGGCCGAAGGAGCTGCGGCCAGGGTATATCCAGTAGGCGCGGTCAGCATAGGACTCAAGGGAGAGCGCCTCACCGAGATGGCCGAGTTGAAGGCAGCGGGTTGCGTGGCCTTCTCGGATGACGGCGTGCCCGTTGCCAATAGCGGCCTCATGCGGCGCGCGCTCGAATACTCGAAGGTAACAGGCCTGCCGATCATAAGCCACGCGGAGGAGCATGATCTCGTTGGCGCGGGCGTGATGAACGAGGGCGAGGTGGCAACGAGGCTCGGCCTCAAGGGCATTCCGAACGCCGCAGAGGATACGATGGTTGCGAGGGATATCGCCCTTGCCGAGCTGACAGGCGGCAGGCTCCACATAGCCCATGTCAGCACCAGGGGCGCGGTAGAGCTCATAAGGGCCGCGAAGGCGAGAGGGGTGCGTGTCACGGCAGAGGCAGCCCCGCACCATCTGGCCCTGACTGACGAGGCTGTCGAAGGCTATGACACGAACGCCAAGATGAACCCGCCCTTGCGCTCAAGGGAGGACGCAGATTCATTGCGGCAGGGCATAAAGGACGGCACCATAGACTGCATAGCAACGGACCATGCGCCGCATTCATCGATGGAAAAAGATATCGAGTTCGACAAGGCATCGAACGGCATCATCGGCCTTGAGACGGCCTTTTCCGTCATATACGGCCTGGTCGAGAACGGCGTCTTTACACTGAATGAGGCGGTTAGGGCCATGTCCACTAATCCTGCAAAGGCCTTTGGGCTGGAGGGCGGCAGGTTGTCTGTCGGCAGCCCGGCCAATATGGCGATAGTCGATCTGGGCAGGAGCTGGACAGTTGATCCGAGGCAGCTTGCCTCAAAATCAAAGAACTCTCCCTGGCTCGGCAAAGAGTTGAA
>CAZDUP010000173.1:0-3348 GCA_964508625.1 uncultured Thermodesulfobacteriota bacterium | reverse complement strand
GCGTTGTCGTGAAGACTGTCCTTGCCGGGAACATTGTCTTCAGCAGGGCATAGCAATTGAGAGAAAATATTAGTATAATCGTGGAAGTAATTGAATTAATTAATATTTGAGGTGACGCATTGAGAAAGGCATTTCTTGCCCTTGCAGACGGCACGGTCTTCGAGGGTTCTTCATTCGGCTCTGAGGGCGAGGCATCGGGAGAGGTAGTATTCAACACATCGCTTTCGGGTTATCAGGAGGTCCTCACAGACCCCTCCTACAAGGGGCAGATGGTCACCATGACCTACACCCAGCAGGGCAACTACGGCATAAACCCCGAGGACGTCGAATCCGTCAGGCCCTGGGTAGAGGGCTTCATTGTGAAGGAGACCTGCCTCTATCCCTCGAACTGGCGCTCGACCGAAAGCCTCTTCGGGTATTTGAAGCGCAACCGGATTGTCGGCATCTCAGGCATAGACACAAGGGCCCTTACCCGGATAATAAGGGACAAGGGCGCGATGCAGGGCGTGATATCGTCGGTTGACTCTGACATGGCCCGCCTGGTGAAAAAGGCCCAGTCATTGCCGAGCCTTGTGGGAAGGGACCTTGTAAAAGAGGTCAGCTGCCAGAAGCCCTTTGAATGGCACGGAGAGCTATGGAGCCTTGAGCAGGGCGGCTATCCCAAAGTAGACCCAAATCTTAAAAGGAAGTACAAGGTAGTCGCATACGACTTCGGCATCAAGAAGAACATCCTCCGTAACCTCGCGTCAGCGGGCTGCGACGTGACTGTGGTGCCTGCCTCGACACCTGCCGCAGACGCGCTGGCCCTCGACCCACACGGCATATTCTTATCTAACGGCCCGGGCGACCCGGACGCTGTGCCTTACGCAAAAGAGACAGTAAAAAAGCTCCTCGGAAAAAAGCCCATCTTCGGCATCTGCCTCGGTCACCAGATACTCTCCCTCGCGCTCGGAGGAAAGACCTACAAATTGAAGTTTGGCCACAGGGGCGGAAACCAGCCTGTTCAGGACCTGACAACGGGAAAGGTGGAGATAACCTCCCAGAACCACGGCTTTGCCGTTGACCTCGATTCACTCAAGGGCATAGCCGAGCTTACTCATATCAATCTCAATGACAGGACGTGCGAAGGCCTGCGCCTTAAGGATATGCCGGTCTTCTCCGTCCAGTACCACCCAGAGGCTTCGCCCGGCCCCCATGACTCGCAGTACCTCTTCAGGAGGTTTACGGAGATGATGGAGGCTAACAGTTGATGGACATGCAATCTTTCCGGAGGTCTTTAGTTGCCTAAGAGAACAGACATAAAAAAAATACTCATCATCGGCTCAGGGCCGATTGTCATAGGGCAGGCCTGCGAGTTCGACTACTCTGGCACGCAGGCGTGCAAGGCCTTGAAAGAAGACGGTTACGAGGTCGTGCTGGTCAATTCCAACCCTGCGACTATCATGACCGACCCGACGCTGGCGGACAAGACCTACATCGAGCCAATTACGCCGGAGATGGTCGAGAAGATAATAGAGCGGGAGAGGCCTGACGCGCTCCTGCCCACAATGGGCGGCCAGACAGCGTTGAACGTCTCGGTCAAGCTCGCAGAGGCTGGCGTGCTCGATAAGTACAAGGTCGAGATGATAGGCGCCAAGCTCCCGGCCATAAAAAAGGCCGAGGACAGGGAGCTATTCAAGCAGGCTATGCAGAAGATAGGCCTCGAGGTGCCCGGGAGCGGGGTTGCCAGGACCTTTCAGGAAGCGCTGGACATTATCGAAAAGATGAACTTCCCTGCCATCATCAGGCCGTCTTTTACGCTCGGCGGCATGGGCGGAGGCATCGCATACAACAGGGAAGAGTACGAGCAGATGGTCCGCTTCGGCCTCGAATGCAGCCCTGTGAGCGAAATACTGATCGAGGAATCGGTCATAGGTTGGAAGGAATTCGAGCTCGAGGTCATGAGGGACTGCAACGACAACGTCGTCATCATCTGCTCCATAGAGAACCTCGACCCAATGGGCGTGCACACTGGCGATTCTATAACCGTCGCTCCGGCCCAGACCCTCACGGACAAGGAATACCAGGAGATGCGCGACGCCGCGCTCCGGATTATAAGGGAGATTGGCGTCGATACTGGCGGGTCGAACATACAGTTTTCCATGAACCCGGACAACGGGAAGATATACGTCATAGAGATGAATCCCCGTGTTTCGCGCTCTTCAGCGCTTGCGAGCAAGGCAACCGGCTTCCCCATAGCCAAGATGGCCGCGAAACTGGCTGTCGGATATTCTTTGGACGAGATAGCCAACGACATCACCAAGAAGACCCCGGCCTGCTTTGAGCCAACGATAGATTACGTGGTCGTAAAAATACCGAGGTTCGCATTCGAGAAGTTCCAGAAGGCAGACCCGACGCTCACCACGCAGATGAAGTCGGTTGGCGAGGCAATGGCAATGGGCCGCACTTTTAAAGAGGCCCTTCAGAAGGCCATGCGCTCGCTCGAGACCGGCAGCTACGGCTTTGAAAGGAAGATAAGAAGGACCAGGCCAGAGCCTCTCTTCAGGGCTAATGATGACGAGATGGACGCCATCAGGGCCATGCTCAAGACACCTCGCGCAGAGAGGCTTCTGTATCTTGCCGAGGCCTTGCGCGCAGGGCTTCACGTTGACGATATCTTCGAGCTTACCAGGATAGACCGCTGGTTCTTGAACAACATAAGAGAGATAGTCGAGATAGAAGAAGGGGTATTCTGGCAGGGCCGCCATGGCGGACTCTCAAAGGAGATATTGAGAAAGGCAAAGGAAGCGGGCTTTTCTGACAGGATGCTCTCGTCGCTCTCAGGCTTGACCGAGGCTGACGTAAGAAAGTCGTTGAAAGAGGCTGGTGTCGAGCCTGTATTCAAGACAGTCGATACATGCGCGGCGGAGTTCGAGGCCCACACGCCATACCTTTATTCGTCATATGAGAGGCCCTTCTATAACATTGCTTCAGGCACGGCTGAAAAGCTCGCGTGCGAGGCAGCGCCCACAAACAGGCGCAAGGTCATGATCCTCGGCAGCGGCCCCAACAGGATAGGGCAGGGCATTGAATTCGACTACTGCTGCGTTCACGCGAGCTTCGCGCTCCGCGAAGAGGGCATAGAGTCTATAATGGTCAACTGCAACCCCGAGACCGTCTCGACAGACTACGACACCTCTGACAGGCTCTACTTCGAGCCGTTGACCTTCGAGGATGTAATGGCAATAGTCGAGAAGGAAAAGCCGGAGGGCGTTATCGTCCAGCTCGGCGGCCAGACCCCTCTTAAACTTTCAGTGCCCCTTGAGAAGGCAGGCGTCAGGATACTCGGCACATCGCCGGATTCCATTG
>CAZDUP010000172.1:0-5860 GCA_964508625.1 uncultured Thermodesulfobacteriota bacterium | reverse complement strand
CCATGACCACGCGCCCTTCCTCGCCAAGCCTCCTCTGAAAGGCCACGAGGTGCTCCCTCACTGATTTCTTGGTAGATACCTTCGAGGCCAGCTCTCCTGCCTGCTCGGTACGGAGCCTGTCCGTGTAGTCGATGCCGTCGACCTCTACCCTGCCGGTCTCCACATCGTAACGCATATCCATGCCGTCGCAGAACTCCTTGAGGAGCACGTCGCTCGAGATGTCCACCCACGACTCCTTTGCCGCAAGGGCAAGGCCCCTGTACATGGCGCCGGTATTTATGTACCTGAAGCCGAGCGACTCTGCCACACGCCTCGATACGGTGGTCTTGCCCACGCCGCCTGGGCCGTCTATTGCTATGACCGGCCCCTTTTTCATGAGAACCTCGCCTGCGAGAGGAGCTTGAAGAAGCCGGGGAAGGAGACGTCCACGCTTGCCGCGCCCTCTATCTCAACGCCCGACTCTGTCCGGAGCGCGGCCATGGCCATGGCCATGGCTATCCTGTGGTCGCCATAGCTCTTTATAATACCGCCCTTTGCCTTCCCCGTGCCTAGGCCCTCTATTATTATACCGTCCTCTGTCTCGGTATTGTTTATCCCTATGGCAGTAAGAGACTCTGACATGACCGCTATCCTGTCGCTCTCCTTTACCCTCAATTCTTTTGCGCCGCTTATCCTTGTCGTGCCTTCCGCAAAGGCCGCTGCCGCGCAGATTATTGGGAACTCGTCGATCGCAGGCAAGAGCTCTGAGCCGCGGATATCCACGCCTTTCAGGGAACTACCCCTGACGAGGATGTCTGACACAGGCTCTCCGGAAGACTCCCTCTGCCCGGTGAGCTCGATAGAGCCGCCCATCTTTTTCAGGATGTCTATTATGCCGACCCTGGTGGGGTTTATGCCGACGTCCCTTATAAGGAGCTCTGAGCCCGGCGTGAAGGCCGCGCCTGCCATGAAAAAAGCCGCTGAAGAGATGTCTCCCGGCACAGTTATTTTACACCCGGTAAGGCGATTTGTCGAACTGACGGAGGCCGAGTTGCCGGAGGTCTTTACGTTGGCCCCGAAGAGCCTCAGCATCCTCTCCGTATGGTCGCGGCTCTTCTCCGGCTCTTCTACTATGGTCTGGCCATCTGCCGAGAGTCCGGCGAGGAGAATGGCTGATTTGAGCTGCGCGCTCGCAACTGGCGTCCTGTAGGTGATTGCCTTGAGCCTCTTCCCGGATATGGCCAGCGGCAGCACGCTCGAAGACTTTCTCCCGGCAATCGACGCGCCCATCATCGAGAGCGGCTCCACGACCCTCTTCATAGGACGCTTTCTCAAGGAATCGTCCCCGGTGATGACGGAGAAGAAGGGCCTTCCGGCGAGAAGGCCGAGGAGGAGCCTCGTGGTCGTGCCCGAGTTACCGGCGTTTATGACGTCTTCTGGTTCTTTGAGGCCGTCGAGCCCACTGCCATCAACAATCACACTGCTTCCGTTCCTCTGGATATTGACGCCCATCAGGGTAAAAGCCGCTATGGTGGAGAGGTTGTCTTCGCCCTCCAGAAATCCTGTTATCTCTGTCCTGCCCTCGGCAATGGAGCCCAATATGACCGAACGGTGGGATATGGATTTGTCCCCCGGGACGGTTATCTCGCCCCGCAATCCCTTTGCAGGGAAAGCGTGCTCTTTGCCGGTGAATATGTCCTTTACCTGGCTCAACTAAACCCCTCTCAGGCCTTCTGTCCTTTTTTAATAAGAGAGTCCCTCGCGCCCTTGGCAGCCTCGAACTCGCGTTTCAATTCGGCGCAGCTCCCGTTTTCAATAAGTCCCTTCAATTTATCTAGCCTCTTCTGGAAGGCGTCTATAGTCTGCAGGAGCGGCGTCTTGTTCATGGCGCATATGTCGCTCCACATCTCAGGCGAGCTCGAAGCTATGCGCGTAAAGTCCTTGAAGCCCCCTGCCGAGTAGCTTATCACGTCCTCGCCAGAGGCCTCCATGTCTGCGACCGTGTTGACGAGGGTATAGGCTATCATGTGCGGAAGATGGCTCACCGCGGCGAGTATTATGTCGTGGACAGCGGCGTCCATGACAACGACCGTTGAGCCAGCAGCCTCCCATATCTCTTTTACCGCATTCAGGGCCTTTGCGTCGGTCCTGGGCGTCGGCGTAAGTATGCACTTCCTCTCGATGTAGAGCTCAGCGAAGGCGGCCTCTGCCCCGGAGTTCTCGGTCCCGGCTATAGGGTGGCCTGGCACGAAGTGGACTCCTTTGGGTATAAGCGGCTCCACAGCCTCTATGACAGAGCCCTTGACGCTCCCGGCGTCCGTCACGATGCAGCCGGGCTTCAGGTTCGGGGCTGCCTGCCTTATCGTGTCCGCCATCTTCAACACCGGCACAGCCACCACGACGAGGTCAGCACCTTTTACGCCCTCGGCGATGTCGGTAGTGAAAGAATCGACCAGGCCTAACCTCTTTGCAGTCTCGAGGTTCGGCACTCCCCTGCCGATGCCGATTATCTCCGATGCAATGCCTTTATTCTTAAGCACCAGGGCAAGGGAGCCTCCAATGAGCCCCACGCCTATTATGGCCGCTTTTTTGAAATGAAGAGTACTCATCTGCTCAAGCCTGACTTTTAATAGATTCGGAACGGGCGAGCAGGGGCTCCCCAAATAATATGGAAGCCCCTGCGTCATCTTGTGACATCAGACAGCGGCGAGGGTCCTGCCTACGGAGGCCGCGACCATCCTGATCTCATCCATCAGGACGGCGAACTTGCTGGGCTTCAATGACTGGGCGCCGTCGCACAGGGCGTTCTCCGGGTCAGGGTGGACCTCTATCATGAGGCCGTCGGCTCCGACCGCGACAGCGGCCTTGGCGAGCGGCGCGACGAGGTTCCACCTGCCGGCGCTGTGGCTCGGGTCTATGAATATGGGCAGGTGCGTCTCTTCCTTCAGAACCGGGACCGCGCTCAGGTCGAGGGTGTTCCTCGTGGCCGTCTCGAAGGTCCTTATCCCGCGCTCGCAGAGTATTATCTGAGAGTTGCCCTGCGAGGCTATGTACTCGGCTGACATGAGCACCTCTTTGATGGTGGCCGAGAGGCCCCTTTTGAGGAGCACCGGCTTCTTCGCCTTGCCGACCTCTGTAAGGAGCCTGAAGTTCTGCATGTTCCTCGCGCCTATCTGCACGATGTCGACGTACTGGCATACGACATCGGTGTCCCTCGGGTCCATGAGCTCGCTTATGATGGGTAGGCCGGTTGCCTTCCTTGCTTCTGCAAGGAGCTTCAGGCCGTCGACACCCAGGCCCTGGAAGTCATAGGGAGAGGTCCTCGGCTTGAAGGCGCCGCCGCGGAGCACCTTTGCGCCCGCTGCCTGCACCTGCCTGGCGCAGGATATGAGGGATTCCTTGCTCTCCACGCTGCACGGCCCGGCGATGACCTGCAATTCCGAATCGCCTATCTTGACGCCATTTACATCTATTACCGTGCCTTCCTTGCTGAACTCGCGGCTTACGAGCTTGTAGGGCTTCAAGATCGGCATGACGCTCTCGACGCCTGGGAGCGCGTCGAGGGAGATCGACGCGAGCAGCGCCTCGTCGCCTATGGCCCCTATTATCGTCCTCTCCTTGCCCTTTGATATATGGACAGCGAGGCCAGCGCCCTTTATCTTCTCAGCCACATGCTCGATTACATCAGGCGTGGCGTCCCTTTTTATTACTATGATCATACAGTATCCCCCCCATCCGATTATGCGCCTACTGACGCGTGACTTCCCTGAATGCATCCAGAAACCTCTTGTTCTCTTCCGGCAGCCCGACTGTTATGCGTATGTACTCGGGCATATTGTAGCTGGCCATCGGTCTTACGATGACGCCCTTTTTCAGAAGCGCCTCGTAGACGGCCTTGCCGTTGCCGACCTTCACGAGAAAGAAGTTCGCCTCTGTATCGACGCACTCGAAGCCGAGCTTCCTGAGCTCAGTAAAAAGGTACTGGAGGCCTTTCGCGTTGTTCTCCCTTGTCCTCTCGAGGTGCACCCTGTCGTCGAGCGCGGCTATGGCCCCTATCTGTGCGAGCGTGTTGACGTTGAATGGCTGGCGCACGCGGTTGATAAAATCCATTATCTCCGGATGGGCCACACCGTACCCTACGCGAAGGCCAGCAAGTCCGTATATCTTGGAGAATGTACGGAGCATGACGACTGCCCTGCCCTCTTTTATGTAATAGAGCGTATCCGGAAAATCAGCGCCCCTCACGAACTCGACATATGCCTCGTCAACGCAGACGATGACGTCCTCCGGGACTTTCTTCATGAATGCGTCGAACTCGGCCCCCGTGACCGTCGTACCTGTGGGGTTGTTCGGGTTTGCGATGAAGATTATCCTGGTCTTCTTGTTGATGTGCGCAGCCATCGCCTCGAGGTCGTGCCTCATGTCTTTCAGGGGAACGAGCCTCGAGATGCCGCCAACGCATTTCACGACAATGGGATAGACCGCGAATGACGGGTCTCCCATTATGGCCTCTTCGCCTGGCGCGAGATAGGCGCGTATTATGAGCTCTATTATCTCGTTCGACCCGTTGCCAAAGGTTATCATCTCCTGCGGCACGCCCAGTATGGCAGAGAGCTTCTCCTTCAAGTAATAGCAGGAGCCGTCCGGGTACCTGTGCAGCCCGGCCAGCGCCTTCGCGACCGCTTCGACCGCCTTCTGCGACGGGCCGAGCGGGTTTTCGTTCGAGGCGAGCTTTATCGAGCCCGTTATGCCGAGTTCCCTTTCAAGCTCCTCTATGGGCTTGCCAGGGGGGTACGGGACGAGCTGCGAGATGTTTTCTCTTACGGGGATATTGAGCTTTCGCATGGTCAACATTCAGGATGCCTGCTGTGATTTGGGATAAGATCCGAGTATCTTCAGAAACGAGCACGATTTTTCGAGCTCGGTGACAGCGTCCTTTACAGCCTCGTCAGCTATGTGGCCGTCGAGATCAACGAAGAAGACGTACTCCCATGCCTTTGTCTTTATCGGCCTCGACTCTATCTTGGTGAGGTTAAGGCCCCTTGAGGCAAAGGGCTTCAACATGGTATAGAGCGCGCCGGGAGAGTCCTTTATGGCGAACATCAGCGAGGTCTTGTCCCTGCCTGTCCTCTGAGCGAGGTTCTTGCCGATGACCAGAAAGCGCGTGTAGTTGTTCGAGTTGTCCTCGATGTTCTTCTCTATAACGCGGAGGTCGTAGAGGTTGGCCGCGGCAATGGAGGCGATTGCCGCAGTGGAAGGGTCTTCTGCAGCCATCTGCGCGGCAAGCGCGGTCGAAGAGACGTCGATGACCAGCGCGTTGGGCAGGTTGCTCTTCACCCAGTTCTTGCACTGGGCTATTGCGTGCGGGTGCGAGCAGACCTTCGCGATGTCCGTTATCTTGCCGGTCCTGTTCAAGAGCGCGAGAGATATCTCGAGCATGACCTCTGAATAGATCTTGAGGTTCGACTGCACGAACTTGTCGAGCGTATGGCTCACTACGCCCTCTGTGGAGTTCTCTATAGGCACGACCCCGAAATCAGCCCTGCCCTTCTCAACGTCATCGAATACGTCGGCGATGTCCTTTTTCGGGACAAAGTCCCCGGACCTGCCGAAGTGCTGCATGCATGCCTGGTGAGTAAAGGTGGCGACAGGGCCCAGGAACGCGATGCGAAGCGGCTTCTCGAGAGAAAGGGAGGCGCTCATTATCTCGCAAAAGACGTTTTTCAGGGCCTGGTTGGGGAACGGGCCCGCGTTCCTGTCCATGAGCCTCTTCAGGACCTCCTGCTCACGTTCAGGCACGTAGAACTCCCTCTTTTCCCTTGCCTTTATCCTGCCGACCTCGATGACCCGCCAGCTGCGGACCTTTCCCCTCGATCACTGC
>CAZDUP010000171.1:0-5880 GCA_964508625.1 uncultured Thermodesulfobacteriota bacterium | reverse complement strand
TGCGTAGAGCACCTCTGCGTCGAGGACAATGGGCTTGGGGCTGGGGAGATCGAGCGAGACCTTGACCCTGGCGCCGACCGGGTGTGGCTTCAACGTGCGTATGAATATGCCCTGCTCTGAGAGTGCGGTCGCAAAGCTCGCCCTGCCGGTCGTGCCTGAGATGACGGTCGTCTTGAAGAGCACCCTGATCCTCAGGAAATTCCTGGGCCTGGGCTCTATCTGCTTCTGTATGGTCCTGTAGAGCTCGGTGGGGCTTATGGGCCGGGACACAAAGGCGTTGGCCCCCCTTGAGATGGATGCCTCGAGCTCTTTCAGCCTCGCCTTCTCGCCGACGCTTATTATCTTCATTATGGCGAGGCTCCGATTTGCCCGCATGGCCTCGAGGCTGGGCTGCCCGGCAACAGGCGGCATGTCGAGGTCAAGGAGCACGGCATGGGGTATTATGCCTAAAGTTATGCGGGTGAGGTCAGGGGTATTTGAGGCCAGGAATGCGTTATAATCCAGCCTCTTTACTATTGCAGCGAGCCTCATGCACCTCTTTGGATCAGGGTCTGCCACCAGTATGTTTTTCGGCGCTGTAAGTATCTCTCTTCTCCTGCGGTCGGAATATATTATTAAAAAATCGGCTTCATTGTAAACTGAATTATTCGCTTGAGTAGATTATACAGGCGTTTTAGAATCCGTGCATGGAAGACCTTATCTGCATAAGGTGCCCGGATGCCGTTTTCCTCGACCCTAAAAAGGAGGTCTGCTACAAGACGGGCGGCCTCTGGTGCAAAAAGCTCAAATCGATAGTAGGCAAATACGACCCCTGCCGCCTGAAAGCTGCCAGGAAAAGGCCTCCCGGAAAGAGATAGACCAGCCGTTACGTCATCTTACCACGTGAAAAGTTTCTGGTAATATAATATATTTGCGCAATTCAACCTCAAAGGGGTCCCTGGTCTTATGGCGTTAAAGGGCATTCTCGATAGCTCAATGGAGGCGGCGAAGAGGCGAAGGAACCTCATCGTATTCTTCATAACGACCCATATCATACTGCTCTTCTTCGGGCAGTGGATGGTGGCAGAGGGCTACCCCGGGGTGCTTGAACTGAGAGAAGAGCAGCTTAAGCAGATCCAGGAGCTGCCTTATCTCAAGCCCCTCATGGGGCCTCTGGCAGAGAACCTGCCTTTGAAGGTCCTCTATACCTTCTCCTTTAATCTCATTTTCGGCGCCTTTGTATCCACAACCCTCACCGGCATAGTATTTTTCATCCCGTACCTGATAGCTGTCTGGCGGAGCTTCCTTGTCGGCATACTCGTCGCCGGCATGGAGTACTCCCCTGCCATGGTCGCGGTCTTCTACGGGACGTTCATACTCGAATTCGGCGCCTACTGCATCTCATCGGCCATAGGCACTGACTTGGGCCTTGCGCTCCTCTTTCCGGAGAGAAAGGGGACCTCATCGAGGAGAGAGGCCTTTGGAATGGCTGCCAGAGATGGCGCAAGGCTCTATGTGCTTGTAATGATTATTCTTTTTGTGGCGGCCATCTGGGAGATGACCGGCCTCCATTACTTCGGCCCCATGCTAAAGCCATCCGGCGGTTGATTTTTTACCGAAAAAATCACGAAAAACAAAGATTTCTCTTTGACAGGGGCCCCATATATGCTATAAGGTCTCGTAAACAACAGGTGTAGGAATTTTCCGGCTTTTGCTCTCTCTCCCCGCGCAAACCACGAGGGTGACCAAACAATTCCCCTCAAATGCGAGTTTGCCGGGCTTCTCTTGATGGCTGGGAATACAATTTCCGAAAACATCCTCCAGATAAACGACCGCATCAGAAGGGCAGCACGCAAGGCTGGCCGCGACCCCGGCGAAATCACGCTCATAGCAGTCACCAAGACAGTCGAGACAAAGAAGATAAAAGAGGCCATCTCTGCCGGACTCCGTGTCTTTGGCGAGAACTACGTCCAGGAGGCCCAGGAGAAGATCTCCAAGGTCAAGGACAAGAACTTGAGATGGCACTTCATCGGCCATCTGCAGAAGAACAAGGCCAAGCTCGCGGTTGAGCTCTTCGACATGATACACACGGTCGATTCGCTCGACCTTGCGAAGGAATTGAGCAAGCGGGCCGCCGAGCCGGTCGATATCCTCATCGAGGTCAACATCGCCAGGGAGAAGACCAAGGCGGGCGTCGATGCCGATGGCGCCGTGAAGCTCGCGAAGGCCATATCGGCCATGCCGAACCTTCGCCTTAGAGGCCTCATGTCGATACCCCCTGTGTTCGAGCAGGCCGAGATGTCGAGGCCGTATTTCGCGATGCTAAGAAGGCTCGCCGAGAGGATCAACAAAGAGCGGTTCCCGGGGGTCTTTCTTAAAGACCTCTCGATGGGCATGTCCAATGATTTCGAGGTGGCCATAGAAGAGGGGGCCACCATGGTGCGTATCGGCACCGCCATATTCGGCAGCCGCGAGAACGCAGAGAAGAAAGCCGCAAAGTCCGCTTAAACCTGGCCAGTTAATAATTCATGCTTACAAAAAAAACAATCGGATTTTTGGGGGTAGGCAACATTGCCGAAGCCCTTATCAAGGGCCTTATCAGCTCGGGATCGGTCAAGGCTGGGCAGATTCTGGCGAGTGACAGGATAAACGAGCGTCTTATACATATGGCCGAGGCATATGAAATAAAAGTCTTCAGCAAAAAATTCGAAGTTGTCCGGAATGCTGATATAATATTCCTTGCTGTAAAGCCAAACGACCTGGCCGATGTTTTGAAGGAAATCGCCCCTGACTTCACCCAGGGCAAGTTCCTCATATCCGTAGCCGCCGGGGTCACGACCTCGAAGATACTCGAGGCCCTGAAAGAGGCCGGCCTCACGCATTTCGTGCCAGTGGTAAGGGCCATGCCCAATACCCCGGCCATAGTCGCTCAAGGCGCGACAGGCATATGCGCCGGGATAGGGGCGGGCGAGCGGCAGATGGAGCTCGCAAGGGCGCTATTCGAGCCGATTGGCGCAGTCGAGATTGTCGAGGAAGAATCGCTCATGGACGCGGTTACGGGCCTTAGCGGCAGCGGCCCGGCATACGTATTTCTCTTCATGGAGGCCCTTATCGAAGGCGGCGAAAAGGCAGGGCTGCCGAGAGAGACGGCAAAGAGGCTCGCCATGCAGACCGTGGCCGGAGCAGCGGCCCTTGCGATGCAGAGCTCCAAGGGCCTGGAAGAGCTCCGGAAGATGGTCTCTTCACCGGGCGGCACCACGATAGAGGGGCTCAAAAAGCTCGACGAGGGACGCTTCAGGGAGACTGTAGCAGCCGCAGTGGAGGCTGCCACCAGAAGGGCAAGAGAGCTTTCAGGCCGGTAGAATAAATATCATCACTGAACGGAAAAGGAGAGCCGGAATAAATGTTCGTCATCTCAAACATACTCGTCGGGTTCGCAAAGGTACTCGACATGGCCCTTACCATCTATTTCTGGATAATAATCGCGCGGGCCATCATCTCATGGGTCAACCCTGACCCGTACAATCCGATAGTCAGGTTCCTCTACCAGGTGACAGAGCCGGTGCTCGGCAGGGTACGGCGCTTCATCCCGTACATGGGCGGGCTCGACCTGTCGCCTCTCATTGTGATTTTCGTCATATATTTCATACAGTATGCCATTATACCCTCCATAATTGAGGCTGCGTTGAGGCTTAAGACAGGAGGAGCCATATGAGGATAACACCGCTTGAGATAAGGAGCCATTCACTCAAGAAAAGCTTCAAGGGTTATGACGTAAAAGAGGTCGAGGAGCTTCGAGAGCTCGCCTCAGAGGCGCTCGAAGATGCGGCGCGCGAGGTAAACGACCTGAAGGAGAAGCTCGCTGCCGCCAGCGAACGGATAACCGAGTACGCTGCCAACGAGAACATGTTGAAGGAGACCATCACGACGGCGCAGAAGATGGTCGATGAATTGAAGACCAATGCCCGGAAAGAGGCAGAGCTTGTAGTTACGGAGGCGAGGCTCCAGGCAGAGGACATAATAAGGCAGGCGCAGTTTCGTGGCTCGGAGCTCCAGCAGGAGATATTCAGGCTAAGGAAGCAGAGAAGAGAGCTCGAGGCCTCTATAAGGGCGATAATAGACTACCACTCATCGACGCTCCTTCTCGAAGAGGAAGAATCGCACCGGGCAGATGAGGAATCAGACAAGATCAAGTTCCTCGCAAAGTAAATACCCGTTCCTGGAGCCGGCAAAGGGCGGCGCCCGCATCAGGGTGCGCCTGCAGCCCCGCTCATCCAGGGACAGGATAGACGGGGTCAGCGGCAACTCCCTCAAGATCCGCCTCACAGCCCCGCCTGTCGAGGGCGAGGCCAACGAGGCCCTCATCAGGTTCCTCTCATCCATTACAGGCATCAGAAAGAGCGCCTTTTCCATCCAATCAGGCCAGAAATCGAGGGAAAAGCTCATATTTGCCGAGGGCGTTGACGTTACCTTCCTCGAAGGCGTATTTTCAGCCCTCCTCCCCTGAATTTCACCTACAGTCCGTCCATCCGCTTCCGATAAGAAATCATCATATTCCGAGGTCTTCCCCGCATGTTCCCGGCAATCGGCATCGTCATCGTATTCGGCTCGATAATAGGCGGCTACCTGTTCGAGCAGGGCAACCTTCACGTACTCTTTCAGCCAGCGGAGCTCATAATAATAGGCGGCGCGGCAATAGGCTCGCTTATCATAACCTGCCCGCCAAAGCTCCTTGCGAGGATATTCAAGGACATCCCCAAACTATTCGGCAACGGCCCGGCAAAGCACGATTTTCTCGACCTCCTCGGCCTGCTCTACGCCCTCTTCTCAAAGATAAAGAAAGAAGGCCTTCTGGCCGTCGAACCGGACATAGAGCACCCCTTGAAGAGCCCGATATTCAAAAAGCACAAGGGCGTCCTTAAGAACCACCACGCGGTCGAGTTCATCTGCGACAACATGAGGGTCTATATGCTCGGCATAAAACCCTACGACTTCGAGGAGATGATGGACCTTGAGATAGAGACCCACCATCATGAGTCGAACCTTCCCTCCTCGGTCATCTCAAAGGTAGCGGACTCGCTGCCCGGCTTCGGCATCGTTGCGGCGGTATTGGGCGTCGTAATAACGATGGGCAAGATGAGTGAATCGCCTGAGGCAATAGGCCACTCGATAGCCGCGGCCCTCGTCGGAACGTTCCTGGGGATACTCCTGTGCTACGGCCTTTTGGGCCCGGTTGCGAGCAACCTCGAGCACAGGGCCAGGGAAGAGGCAAAATATTTCGAAGCCATAAAGGCCGCGATACTCGCCTTTGCCAAGGACATGCCCCCGCAGCTCGCCATCGAGGCGGCCAGAAGGGTGCTGACCGTCGATGCCAAGCCGACCTTCAAGGAGCTTGAGAAGACGATAAAGAAAAAGGCGGCCTGATGCCGGCAGAGCAGCCCATAATCATAGTTAAAAAAAAGAAGAGGGCCCACGCTGGCCACCACGGCGGCGCGTGGAAGGTCGCTTACGCGGATTTCATAACGGCCATGATGGCCCTATTCCTCGTGCTCTGGCTCGTGGCGGTCCTATCCATCGACTCCAAGAAGGTCATTGCCGAGTACTTCCGGTCGTACACCATATTCAAGGGCACTGAGGCAGGCGGCGCAAAGGGCTTCTCGACCATGAAGGGCAATCCCGTGAAGCTCGACAGCGAGGACGGCGGCCTCAAGAGCAAGGACCCGAGGCTCGAGCTCGTGACCATAAAACTCAACAAGATGGTCGAGGAAAAACTCCATCAGTACAGGGACAATATACTAATATTCACCACGCAGGAAGGTGTGAGGCTCGAGCTTACGGACAGAGGCCAGGAACCGATGTTCGAGTCAGGAAAGGCAAGACTGCTGCCGAGCGGCGAGGATG
>CAZDUP010000170.1:1961-5895 GCA_964508625.1 uncultured Thermodesulfobacteriota bacterium | reverse complement strand
ATTTCATCGGCCCTGCCGCGAGCGCGAAGGCCTGGCGGTTCATCGGCGACGTGCGCGAGGGGCGTCAGGGCAGGAGGCTCGCGAAGCTCTCAGAGGAGCACGGCATATGGGACTGCGTGCGCTGCATACACTGCACGCAGTACTGCCCCAAGGACGTATTGCCCTTAAAGCAGATAGAGCTTCTGCGCTCCGCTGCGATGAAAGAGGGAATTTTGGATAACCCCGGCGCAAAGCACGTCGAAGCAATGGCTGATTCGGTCGAGAGGGTGGGCAGGCTCGACGAGGCCGCAATGACCTTCAAGACACTCGGGTTCTTGCGCTCGCTCGGCATGATACCGATGGGCTTGAAGCTCGAGCTGCACGGCAAGATGCCGCACCCGTACATACGCCCGCAGATAGAGAATATGGAAGAGGTCAGGAAGATATTCGAAGAGATGGAGAGGAAGGCCGGGGAAAAGCCCAGTAAGAAAGAGGAGTAGTGGATTGGCGGAACAACTGAGATTCGCTTATTATCCGGGCTGCGTCTCCCAGCACATGACGAGGGAGACGAACGACTCCACGAGGCTCGTGGCCGGGTTGCTCGGCATAGAGCTGCATGACATGCCGAAGGCCAGTTGCTGCGGCGCAGGGCTGCTTACCGATTACGACTATCCGCTCTATATCGCGATCAATGCGCGCATATTCGCCGAGGCAGAGGCGATGGGCATGGACATCATGACCATCTGCTCGACCTGCCTCATGGTGATGTCCACGGCCAACAGGGACCTGAAGAGAGACCCCAGGCTCCTCGATGAGACAAACGAGCTTCTCTCAAAGGTTGGCCTCAAATACAGCGGAAAGGTGGAAGTAAAGCAGCTCCTGTGGGTGCTCGCGGGTGACTACGGCCTCGATAAGCTCAAGAAGCAGGTCAGGAAGCCGCTCCACTGGCTTAAAGTAGCGCCATTCTACGGCTGCCACAGCCTGAGGCCATCGGACGCCCTCGGCTTCGATGACCCTGAGAAGCCCTGGTCGCTCGAGGCCACCATAAAGGCGCTCGGGGCCGAGCCCGTTGAGTACAGAGGAAAGACCAAGTGCTGCGGCTTTCAGGTTGACCTGGTTGCTGAGAAGACGGCCGAGAAGATGACAGGCGTGAGGCTCCTGGACGGTAAATCAAGGGGGGCCAACTGTTTTGTGACGCCATGCCCGTTCTGCCATATAAACCTGGATAACTACCAGAGGCTTGCAGAGAAGCAGGTGGACAGGAAGATAGAGATGCCCGTATTCCATCTCTCCCAGCTCGTGGGCCTTGCGCTGGGCCTTACCCCGGGGCAGCTCGGCCTCGGTAGACACCTGGTCTCTCCCGAGAAGATAGTCAGATAGGATTCCCGCTGGGTAAGGAAGGATAATTACCTTTGGAAGATACCCGTGAGCTTCGTCTCCGCGAGGACGTGGCCCCGAATGGCCCTCTCGACCTCGCTCTTTTTCGCGCCGTCCGGCAGTCCAAGCGAAGGGACGTCAAGGGCCTTCAGCACGAAGTTGTATCTATGTCTGTCATGCCCTTTTGGAGGGCACGGACCGCCGTAGCCTGTCTGGCCGAAATCAGTAAGGCCCTGTTTTATGCCGTTTGAGCTGCCGTTGTTGCCTATTCCCCTCTCAAGCTCTCTCAAGTCAGAAGGCAGGTCAAAGACGACCCAGTGCACGAAAGTGCCCATGGGCGCGTCAGGGTCTTCAACGACGAGCGCATAGCTCTTTGTCCCCTGGGGCGGCTCATCCCATTTCACAAGGGGAGAGAGATTGTCCCCCTCGCAGGTAAACTTCTTCGGTATCGGTCCGCCTTCCTTGAAGTCCGGGCTCTCTATCCGGAACACGCCTGCACCTCCATGCGAGTTGAATGTCCAGACCAGTAAAACAGCTATGACCAGAAGGGCTGTCTTAACAAGAGCCACCGATGGTTGCATATAAATTCTATCCTTATATGGACTTTTTGCAACTGTACCACGTTACAGGACGTGCGGGCTTGACGAAATGTGACTTTAGTCACAGAAAAATTGTCCAGTATCTTCCGCTTCTGATTGTCCTTGAATCAATTCCTTATTCCAAATTATTATACTCCTTTAAATAGAGGAGGCCGGGGTGAAGGTACGTTTCATAATCAATGCGGCCGCGGGCAGCTCGGGGAGGCTCAAGGGCCTTTCCCAGGCCGTGACAAAGGCGTTTGGTGAAGAGTCCGGCATATTCGAGATAAAGGCCGCTGACAGCAGGGAGCACGCGGCGAGACTCTCAGCCGAGGCTGCCGGGAAAAATTACGAGGTCGTATTTGCCTGCGGCGGCGACGGCACGATTAACAACATCGCCGGGCCGCTCGTTGGCACAGGTACCGCGCTTGGCATACTCCCGGCTGGCTCGGGCAACGCCCTTGCCGCTTCGCTGGGCATACCCTTTGACCTGGACAAGGCCATCGGCCTTCTGAAGTCAGGGAGGATAAGGGCGATGGACGTTGGCGTGGCCTGCGGGAGGTATTTCTTCTCCACAGCGGGCTTCGCCTTTGAGGCCCATCTCAGCATGCGTTATAACCAGGGGCGGCTTACGAGCCGGATACGGGGTGTAGCGCCCTATTTCCCTCTTGCCCTGGTTGAATATTTCAGGTACAGGCCAGGCAATGTCGCCCTCGCTGTTGACGGCGTCAATATCGAGGGCGCTCCGCTCGTGCTTACCGCGGCAAATACCGGGCATTTCGGCGGCAACGCGGTCATAGCCCCTGACGCCCGCATGGATGACGGGCTCCTTGATTTTGCCTTTGTCCCCAAGACCAATATCCTCAACGCCCTCTCCCTCGGCATCAGGCTGTACAGGGGCACGATAGCACGCCACAGGGGTTTGAGGTTCGCGCGCGGCAAAAGGGCCGTCATAAAGGGCTGGAACATGGGCGCTGTCCACGTAGACGGAGAGCCCTTTGAATGGCATGGAGATATCGAGGTCTCCGTCCTGCCTGGGCAGATAAGGGTCCTGACGCCCTGATTCCACGTAACCCTCTGTTTTTCCTTTTATTTTAAAGCAAAGTAGTTGAAGTGAGTTCCCCTTTGCGATATCATGATGCCCATGATACCGCTTGACCTCAAAAGAGAGCGTCCTGTCCCGAAGGTGAAAGAGACGCCCGGCGGCCGTTCCTTTATCAATCTGCCGGATACCGAGAAGCTCCTTGTGGCGTACAGGCACCTCGAAGAGCTCCGCCAGATAAACGGCGGATACGTTGCGTCAGACTATTGCGGCGACAAGGGCGGGGACAGGTACAATGTATTCTGGCTCCGCGATATCATGTTCGCGACCTACGCCAACGAGTACGTCGGCGCCTATGACAAGCTCATCGAGAGCTACAGGCTCATCATCAGGATATTCCAGAAGTACAGGCACAAGATAACGAGCGGCGCGAGAAAGCGCCATTACCTCGGGAGCTGCGCTAACGAGGTCATACACGCAAGGATCCACCCGGTGACCCTGGAGGAGATAACCAATGAATGGGGGCACCACCAGCTCGACATCTTCGGCCTCTTCCTCTATAAGACGGGAGACCTCATCAAAAAGGGGCACAGCGTAATCCCCACTGACCAGACCGAGATACAGATACTGCTGCGCGATATCGTCCTTTATCTCACGACAGTAAGATGGCACTCAGACCCTGACTTCGGCGTATGGGAGGAGGGGCCGGAAGTCCACGCGTCGAGCATCGGCGCGGTGCTTGCCGGGCTCACCATGTGGCACGACGACGGGTACTACCACTACAAGTACAAGAGCCACATCCCCATACATCACTACCTGCCGGTGCCGCAGGAGTTCATAGAGCAGGGCAGGAGCGCGCTCGAACGCCTGCTGCCTTCGGAATCGGCATCGCGCCCAGTTGACCTTGCCCAACTGAGCCTCATATGGCCATATTATATTATATCCGACAGCCAGGCCC
>CAZDUP010000170.1:0-1951 GCA_964508625.1 uncultured Thermodesulfobacteriota bacterium | reverse complement strand
GCGAGCATTGAAAAAGAGCTGGTGCGGAAAAACGGCGTTGTAAGGTACCACGGCGACCTATATTATAACGCCGACAGGACAAGGCCCGTTGGCAACGAAGCCGAGTGGCCGCTGGGCTTTGCCTGGCTCTCGATAGTCTATTCGCAGCTTGCCATAAAGGCCTTGAAGATGGGCGCGATATTCGGCCCGCCGCTTGAGTATATAGAAAGGGCGGAACAGTACCTGAAGAGGCTCGAGCAGGTCATGACATCGGAAGGGCTCGTGCCAGAGCTCTACACTGCTGGCAGGCCCAATTACAACGTGCCGCTCGCCTGGGCCCAGAGCTTCTACGTTGTCGCTCGCCAGAACTTGAACAGGGTGCACGAGAAGATGGGCAACCGTTAGCGGGCGCTCTTCTCTCCGACACTTTCATCTGAATGAACCCGATAGCTTTCAGGGCTACTCTAATAAATATAGTCGGCAACACGGGCCTCTTTGCCCTGAAGCTCGTGGCTGGCCTTGCCTCCGGCTCCATCGCCCTCATATCAGACGCCCTCAATTCACTCAATGACATAGCCGCGTCCATAGCCGTCTTCATCTGCGTGCGCATCTCCGACACTCAGGCCGACGAGGGGCACCCGTTCGGCCACAGCAGGGCAGAGCCCATCGCCGGGCTCATCATAGCCGTGCTCGCGGGCATACTCGGCTTCGAGGTCATAAGGGAGGCTGTCGAGAGGATAATCGAGGGCACGAGCGCCCAGGTCTCTGCCTTTACGCTCGCGGTGCCGGTCATCACCATGATAGCCAAGGGCATCATGTCATGGCACTTCAGGAGGGTCGGCAGGATGTTCAACAGCCCTGCCTTGAACGCCACTGCCGTAGACTCGCTCATGGACGTCGTCATCGCCTTCGCGGCCCTCGTTGGCCTCGCGGGCGTGAAGATGGGCATCGGCTGGCTCGACCCTGTGGCTGGCTTCGTTATAAGCATCTGGATAATCTACACCGGATACAGGATAGGCATGGAGAACATCGCCTATCTCATGGGGCAGGCCCCTGAGCCGCACCTGTTGAAGGAGATCAGGGATGCCGCGCTCTCAGTGCCCGGCGTAAGAGGGCTCGGCGCCGTGAAGGCCCATTACGTCGGCCCGTTCATCCACGTCGAGATACAGATAAGGGTCGATAAGGAGCTCCCTACCGTAGAGTCCCACGCCATAGGCGAGGCTGTCTCCACGAGCGTTGAGAGCATAAGCACCATCGAGAAATCCTTTGTCCACATAGACCCTGTCTGATATCATCGCCCCATGACAACCGCCCTCGACAGAGCGCAGAATGAGGCGGCCGCCTCTGATGCAAGGCACATGCTCGTGGTTGCCGGGCCTGGCTCCGGCAAGACGCGCGTGCTCTCAGCCAGGTTCGTGCGCCTTGTGAGCGTTGGCGCAGACCCGCGCCGCATACTCGCCGTTACCTTCACCAACAGGGCAGCCAGAGAGATGAAGGAGCGCGTCTCAGACGAGCTCGGCAGCAGAGGCCCTCTCAATATCTCCACCTTCCATTCGCTTGCCCTGAGGATCTTGCGTAAGGACCGGCCTGGCATCAGGCTCATGACGCGCTCCGAGGCACGGGCAATCCTCAAGGCGCTTGGCGCTTCAGAGCCTGATGCGGAGCTCGAGAGAATTTCAGCCTTCAAGAACGGCATGCTCAAAGAAGCTGATATTGACCGTGGGCTCCTCGATTCATATTCGCAAAGGCTTGAGGAGTCGGGTGCGCTCGACTTCGATGACCTCGTGCCCGAGGCAGCAAGGCTTATAGTGCAGCAGGGCAGCCCGCCATTTGATCACATCATGATAGACGAGTACCAGGATATCAACCCCATGCAGGCCGCTTTCGTGAAGGCGCTCTCAAAAGGGGCCGTGAGCCTCATGGCAATAGGCGACCCTGACCAGGCCATCTACTCGTTCAGGGGCTCTTCGAT
>CAZDUP010000169.1:0-5917 GCA_964508625.1 uncultured Thermodesulfobacteriota bacterium | reverse complement strand
AGAGGGCCGTGGAGCCGAATACGGCCATGATGTTCCTGGTCCATATGACCTGGTAAACGAGGGAGAGGAAGTTTACGGCGAAAACCGTAAGAAGTACTGCTGCGCTGCCTTTTCTATTCATGTTGTTCAGATGCCAACTCCCTTCGGCTCGGATTGACCTTCTTTAATCCTTTTCCTTCTCACTGCTGCTGCATTTGCATCTGCATCTGCTGTGCGGCGCGATGCTTCTGCTTCCTGAAGGAGAATACGTTCCTCGCCGTGTTGAACTCAAGATAGGGGAGGTTGTCGGTATTCACGTGTGGTACGTTTGACAGCAGGTACCCTGTTTTGTCGAACTCAATCCTGGGCTGCGCGAGCCACCCGGCTATGGTCTCCGGGGTCGAGCCGGGGAATATCATGCTGAAGTCATAGCCGATGCTCGGCGTGCTCAATACCCGGCTGATGTGGCCAGGGTCGATGACAGGCGGAACATGGGAGGCGAATATTACTATATCGACCCCCTCTTCCCAGTATGTCACGTACTCGAAGCGCTCTTTTATGGTCTTGAGGATGAGATTGATATCCTCGGGGTTCATCTCATACCCGGGCGCCCACTGGAAAAGGACGCCGCCGGGATTGAGGTGCTCATCCACTATCCTGTAGAACTCGCGCGTAAAGAGCATCGAGACGCCGGAGACCCAGATGTTTGGCGGCTCGGAGACTATGACGTCGTACTTGTACGGAGCTGTCTTGAGGAAATACCTGCCGTCGTGCACGTGCGTCCTTATCCTGAGGTCGTTCAAGGCGTCATTGTTGTAGTCCTTGAAATATGTGCCGGTCGCCTCGACAACGAGCGGGTCTATCTCGACCACGTCAATCTGCTTAACGTTGGGGTGGCTCTTCAAGGCGCCTACAGTGAAGCCGCCGCCCAGGCCTATGTTCAATACCTTGTCAGGGTTCCTGTGCACGAGGAAGGGCATGTGTCCTATGAGTATCTGGGTGCGCATGTCCTGGAGGCCTGTCGAGGCATCAACCTTGCCGTTGTGCATGAGCTGCACCTCATTGGCGTTCGGATTGTAGCGCACTGAAACGAGTCCGTAGAAGCCGTGCTTCGAGTAGGCTATCTCTTTTTCCATCAACGCCTTCTGGGTCACGAAGCTCTCGACGGTCTTGTGCCTGATGCCGCCGTAGTAGACGCCGTAGTTGAGCGACGGGGCTGAGCCGAATACGAAGCCGCCTATGATGAAGGCCACTGCCACGCCCACGCCTACCGCATAGTGCAGGGCCTGCCTCTTTGCGATGAGAAGGGCGGCAAAGCCTATTACCAGATATCCGGCAAAGGCGAGGAAGTTGGTCTTCTCAAGGCCGAGGAGCGGGATTATGATGAAGCCTGCGGCAAAGGCTCCCGCGATGCCCCCGGCGGTGTTGAATGAGAATGTGAGGCCAGCGTCCTCTCCCCTGGTCTCGGTGTTCCTGCCGAATATCTTTATGGCAAGAGGGAAGTTAGCTCCCATGAGCGCGGCCGGGATGAGCATTATGACAAAGGCCGTTGTAAAGAGCGCTGCCTGGAAGACGTAGAAGCTGTCGATGAGATAGAAGAGCTTGTAATATAAGACCTCGAGCCAGGCAGATGAGCGTATTACGAGCAGGGCAAAGCCGCCTATTAGTATCTCGACGTAGGCGAATACCAGCACAGGGTCTTTCATCGTCTCAAGGCGGCGCTTTATCAGGAAGCTGCCTATGGATAAGCCCATGAGGAATGCCGCAATGACGATGGAAAATGCGTATATGCTCGTGCCGAATATGAGATGGAAGTACCTTGCCCATACGACCTCCAGGACAAGGGCAGAGAAGCCTGAGAAGAAAAGGGCTGCGAGGATGAAGACCCTTAATGAGTCGAGCTGAACTGGCCTTTTTGCCTGTGCAGCTTTCACTGGCGTAGCCTCGCCCGCGCCTTTCATTGCGAACATCATGATGCCCAGGAGCACATAGAGGGCAGCGGAGATGAAGGAGGATTCCCTGAGCCCCACCATTGGCACCAGTATGAAGCCGCTCAAGAGCGCGCCCAATGCAGCGCCGAAGGTGTCGAGGAAGTATATGAAGGCAACGTCCTTGCCGAGCTTGCCTGTCTCGAAGGAGTATAAATAGGTTGTAATCGGGAATATCGAGCCGATTATTGTCGTGGGGAAAATGAGAATGAGGAATGTGAAGAAGAGCTTCAAAAGATTGGTGACGATAGCCGACTCGATGCCGTGGAACATGGCAAAGATGAGGTCGATGAGCTGGAAGAGGTATCCGACAAAGAAGCAGTAGGCGCCGAGCACGACAAGTAGGATGCCCAAGGCCCTGTGCTTGTTATCGATCCGCCTTATCCATTTGCCGCCGAGGTATCCGCCCAGGGCAATGCCAGCGAGGAAGACCGTGAGGGTCGTCGAGACCGAGAGGGCCGTGGAGCCGAATACGGCCATGATGTTCCTGGTCCATATGACCTGGTAGACGAGGGAGAGGAAGTTTACGGCGAAAACCGTAAGAAGTATAACTGCGGAGCCTTTTCTGTCCATAGTCTTCTGGATGCCAACTCCTTCGGAGGTCTGGGAAAGCAGAACCTTATCACGCTGGATTATATTGAATATTCAAGGATATATCAAGGCTTTTTAAGGACGGGCGGAATCGTGAAAGGCTGGCAATACTGCGAAGGACGGCTATTCAGGGATAAGCAGGTCCCAGAGCCCTTCGGGCATCTCTGAAAAGACCTTTTCAGCATTGGCATCCGTGAGAAGCCACCCGCCTCTGGATATCTCGCCTTCGAGCTGGCCGGGCCTCCAGCCAGCGTAACCTATGTAGACCCTGAACTCCGGAGGCGCAGGCTGAGTCTTGACAAGATTGTCGAGCACGCCAGAGCTCTCGGCCATGCATACCTCTTCGAGGACAGGGGTGCAGCCCGCTATCGGCTCCTTAGAGCGGATGAGCACCCAGTGTGTGTTCTTCTCAACAGGCCCGCCTGAGAAGACAGGGCCATGCCCCTTGCCATCAGGGGCAGCGCCGTCCTTCTTGTCTTTCTTTCCTGCAGGGCGGTTTATCACGAGGCCCATTGTGCCGTCCTTGCCGTAATGCACGAGCAATATGACGGTAGAGCCGAATGTATCGTCATTGATATGCCTCTTCGCGACTATGAACTTGCCTTTCGAGATGCCGAAATCTCCCGTTGAGTGCTGGTGTGGAAGGGAATGCGGCTGAGAAGGCGCGAGCGGTGGCAGGCTGGCGCTGACAGGGGAGAGGGTTGCGGCTGTGACGAATACGGCGGCCGCGACTAATATCCTGTTCATTCTGGCTCTGGTCTTCAGGGACACGGAAAGCCTTTCTTGGTAGAAGGAACGCTCCAGTGATTTTAATACAACCACCGCCTGTTTACATCAGAAAAATCACTTCGCCGTGTCTCTTGAGAACCGCCTTTTGCATCTCACTCTTCCACTATGTACGCCCCTCATCCTGAAGGCCGTGTGCGGGTCGCAGAAGTAATGGAACTCCCCTGCCTTGTCGAATGTGACCGAGAAGGTGCCGCCCTTGTTAAGCCTCTTTGAATCCCACGCACCGTCAGCTATGTCGTCTTTTCCGCTTGTCACCGAGTGCTGGTTCATGACCGTGTTGGTCCACCTGACCGTATCCCCGGCCTTTACTGTCACCGTGCTTGGCATGAAGCTGTAGTCGATTATCTCGACGTCGATTATATCGGCCTCTGAGGCCGTTGCTGCCGAGAGGAGCAGCATGGCCGCCAATGCGATGTTTTTCATATCCTGCCTCCGTCAAGGCCCATGATAGTACCGGGCCTGTCATCATTATATCGCAAACAACTGCGAGATTCCCGCGCCATCCCGGCAAGGGGCCTATTCCGGAATGCTGAAAAAATATCTGTAAAAGAGCGCCGTTGGGTGATATTTTCTTAGCTTTAAAAGGAGCGGCAATGCCACATTTTGACCTGCGCCATTTCCTTGAGAGCATAGGCGAGAGGATGGGTGAGGAGGCCTTCATCCTCCAGGTCGGGGCAATGGACGGCAAGACCTTTGACCCGGTACACGAGTTCATAGAGCGTTTCCGCTGGAAGGGACTGCTCGTCGAGCCGATAAGGGAGCACTACGAGAAGCTCGTGGCAGCATACGGCGGACGGGCCGGGCTCTCATTCGCAAACGTGGCCATTGCAGGCCACTCTGGCACGGCAACAATGCACCGCGTGCCCTCAGAGCGAATACTTGAGGGCAGCGTGCCCAGGTGGGGCCTCGGCGCGGCCTCTTTCTACACGGACAGAAACGCCCTCGGCTTTGACGAGGTAAAAAAGTTCGTTGTCGCCGAAGAGGTGCCTTGCGTGACGCTCGCCGAGATCCTTTCCACGCACAATGTCGAGACGATAGACGTATTCCAGATAGACGCCGAGGGCTTCGATTACCATGTGCTCAAGCAGCTCGACTTCGAAAGGTACAGGCCCAAGGTCATCAACATGGAGATAGTCAATATCCCAAAGGCAGAGAGGACCGCCTGCAAGCGCATGCTCGACGAGGCAGGTTACCTGTATGTCAAAGGCGGATACGATCTGCTGGCCGTATCCAGAGATTTCATATCGAACACATGACGGAGGAATCAAGATAGATGGCTGAAAAAAAGTTCGAGATCCTCAGACCCATACAGGGCTTTCTGGCCATACCAAATGAACAGGGCCCCTCATACGATGACGCGAGGGCAGTTGTCGTGCCATTCGGCCTCGAGGCCTCGGTAAGCTACGGCCACGGCACGTCAAAGGGGCCGGATGCAATGATAAAGGCATCATATCAGGTAGAGCTCTTTGATGAAGACCTCTGGAAGGAGCCTGTCTGGGATATCGGGATAGCGACGCTAAAGAAGTTCCCGATAAAAAAGAAGATTGAGGCCGCGCTCAAGGACCTCGAGACAGTCACCGGGAAGATACTGGACGACGGCAAGTTCCCGCTGATATTCGGCGGCGAGCATTCTATAACCGCGGGCGCGATACGGCCTTTTGCGAAGAGATACCCGGACCTCGTGATACTGCATTTCGACGCTCACGCGGACCTGCGCGACGGGTACGAGGGCGAGCCCTTCTCGCACGCTGCTGCCATGCGCCGGTGCCTCGACGACAGGAACATATCCCTCGTTTCATGCGGCATAAGGAACATATCAGCTGGCGAGATACCCTTTCTTGAAGAGAACAGGCATCGCATAAGGATATTCTGGGCAAAGGACAAGGGCAGCTGGAAGATGGAAGAGATACTCTCGGGGCTCAAGGGCAGAAAGGTCTATCTTTCCTTTGACCTGGACTGCTTCGATGCGAGCCTCATGCCGGCGACAGGCACGCCGGAGCCAGGCGGGCTCATGTGGGACGAGGCGATGCGAATAATCAAGGCTGCCTCGAAGGTCTGCCGCATAGTCGGCGCGGACGTCAACGAGCTCTCTCCCGTGAAGGACATGCATTACTGCGACTTTCTGGCAGCGAAGCTCGCCTACAAGATACTCGCCTACGCCTTTGAAGGAAAAAGTTAAGGCTCATCCAGGCCTCAACTTGGAAAGGACTCAAAAAAAGAGGGGTGCGCTCTTGCGCGCACCCCTCTTCCTGCCTGATATTGATATGCCTTATTTCGAGAAGACCGACTCCTCGACTATGATGGCGTAGAAGTAACCGTACCCGAAGTCCTTGTCTATCTCGACTATGCCCTGCGCCACAATGTTGTCTCCTACAGCGGCAATGTCGCTGGGCGAGGTGAAGATGAGCTTGTCAGTCCCCTCTATGCCGGTGCCGTCCTCCATATGCACCCAGTTCCTGCCCATTATTCCTTCAGAGACCTTTACGACCTTTCCGCTGACCTGCACGAGATGGCCCTTGAGCGCGTCGCCCTTGTCGAATATCTGCTCTATGGTATACCTCTCGGCTATC
>CAZDUP010000168.1:0-5971 GCA_964508625.1 uncultured Thermodesulfobacteriota bacterium | reverse complement strand
GGTGCCGGGCTTCGACGCCATTAAGAAATCCAAGGACATCAACATCGACGAGAAGGAGATAACCCGAGTCGAGGCCATTATAAACTCCATGACCAGGGAGGAGAGGAAGAACCCCTCGCTCCTGAACGCCAGCAGGCGCCAGAGGATATCAAAGGGCAGCGGCACAAAGGTCCAGGAAGTCAACAAGCTCATCAACCAGTACGCCGAGATGAGAAAGATGATGAAGAAACTGAGGAAGTCTGGCCCTCGCGGCATAAAGGGCCTCTTCCAGAAGATGATGTGAGCAAACCAAAACGGAGGTAATACGGCAGCATGGCAGTTAAGATCAGGTTGACAAGAGGCGGCGGAAAAAAGAAACCTTTTTACAGGATCGTGGTGGCTGATTCAGAGGCCCCAAGGGACGGGGACTTCCTCGAGGTAATCGGCACCTACAACCCGATGACTGAGCCCGCGAAGGTCGAAGTGAAGAGCGACCGCGTGAGCTTCTGGCTCGGCAAGGGCGCGGTCCCGACGGATACCGTGAAGCAGCTTCTGAAGAAGGCCTCAAAAGCGGCCTGAGACGGTTCGTAGCTGGCGGACAGCTGAATAGCAGCCGACACCTGCACCAGAACTTCTCGGAGGTATCTCATGAAGGAGCTGATCGAGTTCATCGCAAAGGCTCTTGTGGACCGTCCGGAGGACGTTAGGGTCGTAGAAGTCGAAGGAGAGAAGACCTCTGTAATCGAGCTGTCCGTTGCCAAGGAAGACCTTGGCAAGATCATCGGAAAACAGGGGAGGACCGCGCGCGCCATACGCACCATATTGACCGCGGCCTCCACCAAGTTGAGAAAGCGCTCTGTTCTGGAGATAATTGAGTAAAGACGAGGCACTTGTCCCCATTGCCAGGATAACGGGCGTCCACGGGATAAAAGGAGAGGTCAAGGCAGCCCCCTACGGGGCCCTTGACAGCTTCGAGTGGGGTCCTGTATTTCTCACTGGCAAGGGTAAGACACAGGCGTGGAAGGTCGTACGCGCCCGTATGCACAAGGGCCACTATATACTTGTGCTCGAAGGCTGCGCTGACAGGAACACCGCCGAGACGCTCGTCGGCTACGAGATATCCGTCAAAAAGGAAGACCTGCCCGAGGCCGGAGAGGACGAGTACTATTACTTCGACCTCATCGGCATGGAGGTCTACACAGAGGACGGCCTTCACATCGGGCGTATCGAGAACGTGATATCAACGGGCGGCAACGACGTGCTAGAGACGCACGGCCCTCGCGGAGAGGTCCTCATCCCGGCCATCGAAGAGGTCATAGTTAGGGTCGAGGCAGAGAACAGGAAGATAATAGTCCGACTCATGGAAGGGCTCCTGCCTGAGGAAGAACCCAAGCACTGAACATCAACAGCAGCCGTCCCCAGATGATCTTCGATATCCTGACCTTATTTCCAGAATTTTTCAATGAGCACAGGCGCCACGGTGTCGTTGGCAGGGCCGCGTCAAAGCGACTCATAGAGCTCAATACGCATAACCTCAGGGATTATACTCAGGACAAGCACAGGACGACCGACGACACGCCATATGGCGGCGGCCACGGCATGGTCATGAAAGTAGAGCCCGTTGTCCGCGCCCTGGAATCTCTCAAAGAGAGCGGCCCGGCAAAGGTCGCTCTTACGACCCCTCAGGGGGCCTGCCTCAATCAGAAGCTCGCTGCCGAGCTGTCAGCGCTTCCGAGGCTTATCATAGTCTGCGGCAGGTACGAGGGCTATGACGAGCGGATAAGGGCCTTTGCCGACTACGAGATATCGATCGGCGACTACGTTCTCTCAGGCGGAGAGGCGGCTGCCCTGGTCATAACCGACGCCGTAGCCAGGCTCGTCCCGGGTGTCCTGGGGGAGCCGGGCTCAGCGGAGAGCGATTCATTCAGCGCCGGGCTCCTCGAATACCCTCAATATACGCGGCCAGAGGAGTTCAGGTCCATGCGGGTGCCTGACGTGCTACTTTCGGGCAATCACGCAGAGATCGAGCGCTGGAGGCGCCACGAGGCCCTGAAAAGGACGTTCGAGAGGAGGCCGGACCTCCTGGAGTCTGCCAATTTGACCGCGGATGAGAGGATATACCTCGAATCCCTCAAAAAAGGCGGCCAAAAAACATAGCTTAGGGCTATTTTTTTAGTTGCTTTTCTGTAGTGTTTTAAGCATAATGTGTGTTTAAAATTTTCGATGCGCTAACGATTGCGGAGGAAAACAATGGGTATCATTCAGGATATTGAAAAGGATTTCATCAGGACCGATATGCCGGCATTCCAGCCCGGCGACACGCTCCTGGTAAGAGTCAAGATCAAGGAAGGCGACAAGGAGAGGGTGCAGCCCTTCGAGGGCGTGGTCATAAAGAAGCGCGGCAGCGGCGTGAGGGCGACCTTCACGCTCCGCAAGGTCTCCTACGGAGTAGGCGTGGAGAGGATATTCCCGGTGAACTCCCCGGCCCTCGAGTCAATAAAGGTGCTCTCAAAGGGCATCGTCAGAAGGGCTAAGCTCTACTACCTCCGCGACCTCAAAGGCAAGGCCGCAAGGATCAAAACCAGGTAAAACGGAACCCAAAAGCCCGGCCCAAAAGGCCGGGCTTTTTTTATTGGAAGTCGGTCCCACCTTTGGCATAATCCACCCCATGGACATCCACGAAAGAGACGCCCATTCAAAAGGTTTCAAGGCCGTCGCAGGCGTTGACGAGGCTGGCAGAGGCCCCCTTGCCGGGCCGGTAGTCGCGGCAGCCGTTATTTTCCCGTTCCCGCCACCTCTTGATTTAGGAATCAAGGACTCGAAGGCCCTCACGAGCGCTGTGCGCGAAGAAATACTCCTAGACATCTACAGGACGGCAACCTCAGTCGGCGTCGGCATCGTCTGGCCCGTAGAGATTGACCGCATAAACATCCTCAAGGCTTCGTTGAAGGCAATGGAGCTTGCCATCGATAAGCTCTCCATAAAGCCCAATATGATACTCGTTGACGGCAACTTCCCTATAAACACAGACACTCCGCAGAGGCCCATAATCTCCGGCGACGCGCTGAGCGTTTCCATCGCCGCAGCGTCGATCGTGGCAAAGACCGCGAGAGACACGATCATGGCCTCCTACCACAGGCTCTACCCTCATTACAACTTCATTTCCAACAAGGGCTACCCGACGAAGGAGCACCTATCAGCGCTCGACGACCACGGCCCCACGCCAATACACAGGAAGACCTTCAGGGGCGTGATGAAAGACCTCTTCTCATGACGACCGTAGCCGTTGGCAAGGCCGGAGAGGATGAGGCTGTCCGCTTCATCCAGAAGAAGGGCTACAAGATACTGGAGAGGAATTACCGGTCCAGGTACGGCGAGATAGACATCATCGCCAGAGACGGCAGCGCAATAGTATTCATCGAGGTCAAGACCAGGGGAGGGGACGGCTTCGGCCCGCCAGGCGCAAGCGTTGACGAGAGAAAGCAGCGGAAGATGACGATAACCTCGTCGTTCTATCTTGAGAGCATCGGCGCAACGGAGGCCGAGAGCCGCTTCGACGTGGTCTGCATAGAGATGAAGAACGGAAGGCCTGAAATCGAGTTAATAAGAAACGCGTTTGAGGCGAGGGAGTAGGGGAGATGGCTGAGCAACAAATGAATGTTAGGTCTCGTAGGGCGGGCAATGCCCGCCAAATATTGGTGGGCTGTGCCCACCCTACAATTCTTATAAGGAATGCGTTCGAGGCGAGGGAGTAGGGGAGATGACTGAGCCACAGACTGACGTAGAGGTTATAGATTACAAAAGTCATTTGAGAGAACTTAGAAGATCGTACATTGAAGCAACCCCAAAACAACGATTATACATCGCCAACCAAAGAATTAATGAAACGGAATCAGGTCCGAACAAACTGGTTTCTTTCGTTTCAGCCGTTGAAGGTTTTGCTCGTTCACTTATGATGCATCATGAAACGAGCGTAAAAGCAAACCTGTCCGTGATATATCCTAAATACAGGAACATTGGCCCCTTAGAACTTGTAGAATTGTATTTAAAAAATAAAATCGCTGTAAATGGTGTTTTTTTCTTTGGCGAGGAAGTATGGGAAAAATTTAAGTACGCAGTTGAATATAGAAATTTGTTGGCACATGAGTGTACATACCTTGGTCAGGATATTTATCCTGACCTCATTGATTCCTGTAATGAAATTTTAAGTAAGTTGGCTTCATTAGAAAAGTCTGGTAAGTTGGATTAGTCTCGTAGGGCGGGCAATGCCCGCCAAATGATGGTGGGCGGTGCCCACCCGAGCATTCTGAAAGTCTATGTATTTTAACCTAATTAAGGCAATCAGGTTTCTTTTTTTAGGCTCTGTTCTTTTTTTATCCGGCTGCCTTCCTATCCCTTATCGTCATTAATATGCTCCTGTGATTTCCGGGAAACTTATTGACAGAGGATCTCCTATTCCAAATGCGGAAATACGCTTGTCAGAGAGATTTGGCCAGCACGCAATTGCTTATACCGGCAAGAGCGGTCAATTTTCAATCGGTCCATTGACACGATTCGAACCTTACCGATTTCTATTAGGTGTTCCGATTTATTGGTATGATCTTGTGGTCAGAATTGATGGGAAAGAGTTCCCGGGATATTCCTATGGGCAAGTAGGCTATGCGAATATGCCGATTGATATTGTTTGCGATATTTCCAAGCCCATTCGAATCGAATATAAGGCGGGGATGTGTGATCTTGTGAAGCGCACCATCATCAAATAAAAAAGCGGACCCGGCCTGACCCGAATCCGCTTTGAAACCTGATTTGGTGGGCTGTGCCCACCCTCTTGTGCGCACGAAGCACCCTACAGAAACCTACCCCATCTTGAGCGGGTTCAGGTTTGTAACCTGAACCTGATTATTCGTGTCTGGATTTACGAAAATTCGGGTTCAACTTGCAAAATTGAACCCGCTATAATCTACTGGCATCAATATGCAAGCGTGCGCTGTGCGCACCGCCTCACTGTAAATCTTACATCCACGGTATCTCTCCTCCATATCCCAACTGTCTCGCCTTCTGTACCGCTTCGATGGCAAGCTCTCTTTCCCCTGCGAGCGTGTAGGCAAGAGATAGGTTGAGGAGCGGTTCGGGCCTTGACTGTGACAGGCTTGACGCTATTTTAAAATCAGTTATGGCCTGCCTGAGGTCGCCGCTCTTCATGAATGCCAGCCCCCTGTTGTTGTACGCGAACGAATCGGCAGGGCTTATCGTTATCGCCGTGCTGAAGTCTGCTATCGCCTCGCTGAACCTGCCCTCATCCACGAAGACCAGCCCGCGCTGATTATAAGGCTGGGCCGTCCTCTCTGGATAAATTTCTATCTGCCTGTTCCATAGCGTGAGCGAATCCTTCCAAAAGCTGGACTGCCTTACTGTCAACGCTGAAAGCAGAACGGATATGCCGAGCGCTGCTGCAATTACTGCGATTGAGATGAGCCTTCTGCCGTTCCATGTTTCGGCAATCGCCATCGCCGCTCCAGCGGATACGAGCATGTATAATCCTATCATCGGAAGGTATGTGTACCTGTCTGCCGCGCCCTGGCTTCCGGCCTGAAAGAAGCCGAGCACAGGCAGGAGCGTCACCAGGAAGAAGATCCATGCCGCTGCAATGGCCCTGTTCTTTCTGATTAGTAATATAGATATTGCGGAGGCTGCCAAGATGAATGCAGCTGAGGCTATGAAGGCGATATCAAAGAGGTCTTCTTTTTTGGGTATGCTGTAAAATGGCGCGAGGTCAAAAGGCAGTACGGTCTTGTAGATGTAAAAGCCTATTGAACGGACTGCGACAAAGGGCCGTGCCCATGCCGGGTACATCTCCGCAGACATTAGCGCGCCCTGAGAGCCCTGGGTGAATATGGCCGTTATCGACACTGCCGCGCTCAAAGCGAAGAACGGCAGCTTTTCGGCAATGGCCTTTTTGTACTCGCTTCCGAGCCTGCTTATAAAGAAATCG
>CAZDUP010000167.1:0-5975 GCA_964508625.1 uncultured Thermodesulfobacteriota bacterium | reverse complement strand
AGGGGGTGCAGGAACAATGGAAAGAGACCCTGTATGCGGGCGTGAACTGGACCAGAAGAGCGCGAGGCATGAAAGCATATACGGCGGCAAGGTCTTCAGGTTCGATACGCTCAAATGCAAGCAAGAGTTCGATTCAATGCCCGAAAGGTTCGTTTCATCCCCTCACGAGGGCAAGGAGACCCTCAGAGAAGCGGGTGAGATAGGGAAAAAGGCATCCGAGACCTCCAGGAGCTACGCGCGGGACCTGCTCTCAAGCCGGAAGGGTTATGCGGCAGACCTGGCGGGGAGCATCACACCGGCGCTCCATGAGAGCTGGGGCTAAATGAAAAACGACCGGCCCGACCTGGCGCGCTACTTCGAGAGAGGCGCAAACGAAGCAGATAGCATCTCCGGCTATTTCCGGGACAGGGACGCTGACCGGATAATTGACGAGCTGGAGGGCTACGTGAAAGACAGGCCCGGCTTTGCCATAGGCGGCGCCATCACTGCCGGGTTCCTAGTGGCGCGTTTCCTGAAGAGCGCGAACCATCAAAAGCAGCATTAGGGCGTCATCAGCAAGGAGGAAAAAATGGCTTACGCAAGAAAAGAAGAGAGGACTCTTGGCGAGCTCATATCAGACCTCTCGGATGAGACCCGGCAGCTCGTGCGCAAGGAGATGCAGCTCGCCTCCAACGAGATGAACCTGAAGGTCCAGAGGGCCGTTACCGACTTCAGGTCTATCGCCATTGGCGGCGGTGTCGCATATGCCGGGGTGCTCGCCATCATAGGCGGAATCGTGCTCCTGCTCGGGCTTTTCATCCCGCTCTGGCTCTCGGCGCTGATAGTGGGCGCCCTTGTTGCCGGAATAGGCTACTACCTCGTTAAAAAGAGCGTGGCTGACATGAAAGGGATCGGTATGGCCCCGCATGAGACAATAGAATCCCTCAAGGAGAACGAAAGATGGCTGAAAAGAAAGGCGTCATGACCAACGAGGACAGGTACAAAAGCCCGGAGGAACTCAGGGCCGAGATAAACCACATACGTTCCGACATGGGCCAAACCATAAAGGTGATATCCGACAGGCTCTCAGCCGAGCACCTTAAGGAACGCTTCAGGGAAGAGGCCAGAAACGCCGGCGCTGACAGGGCGCGCGATCTCACAGTATCCCTTATCGACAGGGTACGCGAGAACCCCATACCTGCGGCAATGGCCGGAACAGGCCTTGCCTTCCTGTTCGCAAAGAGGCGAACCGCGGAGTACGACGTCTCCGGCAGGCTGGAGGAGAAGAAGGGAGAGGCAAAGGCCAGGGTATCGGCAATAGGCGCCAGGGCCAGGGCCCGGAGAGAGGAAATCTCTGGCGCGGCCGGAGAGAGGGTCAGGGAGGCAAGGGGCATTGTCGAAGATTTCCTCGGCAGTAACCCGCTTGCGCTTGTTGCGGCTGCGTTCGCGATAGGCGCGGCAGCAGGCCTTGTGCTGCCAGAGACCCGCAAAGAGGCGGAGGTCATGGGCGAAGCGGCATCCGAAATAAAGGAGAAGGCCCGTGAAGCTGCCCACGGCGAGGCGGAACGGGTAAAGGACGAAACAAAGCGCGCCGCATAGCCGGTCTACTGCAAATGTGCAAATGCCTGACTTGCCATGGTTTACGGCAGCCCGGATTAAAAGGTGTAGTCTGATTGAAGGTACTCTGGAGCTGGGCTATACTCGAAATATCCGGGCCGCCGTCAATCCCAAAAGGAGGGCATATGGACAACAAGGAAATAGTGAAAGAGCTGAAGTCTCTTTGCAAGATCGACATCGACGCTTTTTTCGCCTATACCGAGACCTTTCACCACATAGACATCCCCGAAGTAAAGAAGAACGTTGAGCGCTTCAGGGACGACCACGAGAGGCACATAAAGGACCTCTCGGACGAGATCCGCTCTCTGGGAGACGAGCCGCCCAAGTTCTCAAGGGATTTCAAGGGCTATGTCCTTGACGTCTTCACCAAGGTGCGCAGCCTCACGGGCACCGAGGGCGCGCTAAAGGCCCTGAAGGGCGGCGAGGAGACGACCAACAGGAAATACGGCGAGGCGATAAAGCATGACTTTCCGGAGAGGATACGCACCCTCGTCAACAAAAACTACAAGGACGAGCAAGGCCACCTGAGCTACATAGAGCAGGCGATAAAGAACCAGGTATGGAAAAAGGCGGCCTGAGAAGGCCTCAGGAATTTATGGAAGGCCGCAAGCCCAAGGGCTTGCGGCCCTCTCTTTTGTACTAAAAACATTGAAAAGACAGGGGTTTGATGGTACAAAATTCAGTATTGATCTTCGCAATCCACCTTCCGGCAAACTCCGATGCGGTCTTTCTCAAAAAACAATGCAATGGGCGACCTCCTCAAGCTCGCCCTTCTCTTTGCCCTCGTCCTTGCCGCCTATTATCCGGCGCTCTCTGCCGGGTTCATCTGGGACGACGACCATTATGTCCTGAATAACGCCAACCTCGCTACGCTTGCCGGGCTCGGCGATATCTGGTTTTCGACCGAGAGCCCACAGTACTACCCTCTCGTATTCACGACCTTCTGGATAGAGCAGCATATCTGGGGGTTAAACCCCGCTGGCTTTCACGGCGTGAACATATTCCTCCACGCTGTGAACGCTGCCCTCATCTGGAAGGTATGCCGCTCTCTCGGCTTGAAATACGGCTTCTTTGCGGCGATCATCTTCGCGATACACCCGGTGCACGTTGAGTCTGTGGCCTGGATAACGGAGCGCAAGAACGTCCTTTCGGGCTTTTTCTACCTCCTTTCCCTCCTTGCCTTCTTCAGCTATGAGAAAAAAGCGCGGCCTTCCGGCTATATCCTCTCCCTCGCCTTCTTTTTTGCCGCTCTTTTGAGCAAGACCGTTGCATGCACCCTGCCAGTGGCAATCATCATCATACGCTGGCTGCAGGGCCAAAGGATCGACCGGGATTTCATCCTGAGGCTCGCGCCATTTTTCGCCCTGGGCCTTGCCATGGGGTTGGTGACCGTCTGGTGGGAAGCGAACATCGTGGGCGCAAAGGGCGGTGAATGGGCGCTGCCGGTCATTGAGCGGCTGCTGCTGCCAGGGCGCATCGCCTTCTTTTATGCCTTGAAGCTCGTCCTTCCGCTTAATCTCTCTTTCATATATGAGCGGTGGACCCTTGACCTCGCTGACCTGTGGCAGTGGGTCTACCCGATAGCGCTCTTCGTGCTGCTTGCCGCGCTCTTTATAATGCGCGAGAAGATGGGCCGGGGCCCTCTCGCGGCAGCGGCCTTTTTTCTCGTAACTCTCTTCCCTGCCCTCGGCTTCTTCAACGTCTACCCTTTCCGCTATTCGTTCGTGGCAGACCATTTCCAGTACCTCGCGAGCGCGGGGCTCATCATACTATTTGCCGAGGCAGCCGGGAGGTCCACGGAATCAGCAGGGGCTTTGAAGGCCTTGAGGTTCGCCGCCATACCGATTATCGCCATATTCGGCGCCCTTGCCTGGAGCCAGACGCACATATATAAAGACCTCGAAACGCTCTGGCGTGATACGCTCAGGAAAAACCCCGGGGCCTTCATAGCTCACACGAACCTCGGCTCTATTCTCTATGATAGGGGCGAGTACGAAGAGGCAGCGGCCCATTTTCAGAAGGCCCTAAGCATCAAGCCGGATTCTTCCATTGAGCACTTCAATCTGGCCCTCATCTATTTCAAGGCCGGCAAGACCGATGCTGCCGTCGAGGAGCTGCGGCTTGCGGTCAGATCAGACCCGGGCAATCTGCCTGCGCTGGTGAACCTCGGCTCCATGCTCACAGGCGAGGGCCGATACGAAGAGGCGCTCGCGCATCTCGGCAAGGCTGTCGAGATAGCGCCCGGATACCCGAACGCGAGGAAGAACATCGCGGTGCTCTATGACAAGATGGGAGAGCCTGGCAAAGCCGCATTGCACCTCGAGGCCCTTGTTGCAAGAGACCCCGAGAACCCTGTCGCGAGAAAGGACCTCGCGATCATGCTCGCCAAGGCAGGACGTCCACAGGACGCGATAGCAGAGCTCAATTACCTGGTCGAACGAAACATATTCACGGCCGAGGCCAGCAACAAGATAGGCGAGATACTGGTGCAAGAAGGCAGGAAAGACGAGGCTGCGCTCTATTTCAGGAAATCGCTCTCTGCTAACCCGGCATATGAGGCTGCATCTGAGAACCTCAAGAGGTACGGGCGCAACTGATGGTCAAAAAAAGCTGTGCGTGCCTTGAGCTGAAGTGGGAATGCTGGGTAAAGGAGTACGATAGCGAAAACCCGGACTTCGTTGCGGGCCTCTGGTTCTCAACAGAGTGCGCCTCGTGCGGCGAGGTGAAGTTCACCCCTCACGCAGAGATAGACGAGAGCATGATACCGGAGGCGATACTGGCAAGGGGGCTCGCGTGGCTCAAGAGGCAGGGCGAGTCCCGCTGAACAAGCCCTCATCACGAAACTCCCCTCACTCGGCAGGAGGGGGTGAAACAACCTCACCATCCTGCCCTTCGGGATTGCATACTTTGATTTCTGCTATAATGAACGTGCTGCTGACCCTTATCGGAGGCCCCCCATGACAAAACTTCTTTCGATCTGCCTCTTTCTGCTGCTCCTGCCTGCCGTTGCCCTGGCCGAAGAAAAGACAGAAGATGTCATTATCGCAAAACCGGACGTGCATGGAGTTCAGAAGGTCGATATGACCGGTGGGAGCTATTATTTCAAGCCAAACTACATAGTCGTAAAGAAGAACATGCCTGTCCGGATACTGCTCAAGAACGACTCTACGCTAATCGCCCACAACTTTGTCATTGACGAGCCGGACGCAGGCATGGAGGCCAACGTTGAGATGAACGGGACCAACATAGCGGAATTCATCCCCCGCATACCCGGCAAGTACAAGTTCTATTGCGACAGGAAGTTCATCTTTTCAAAAAGCCACAGGCAAAAAGGCATGGAAGGGACCATAGAGGTGGTGGAGTAGCGGCCCACATCTTTTCGAGTAAAAACAAAGCCCGCAACACTTTCGTGTTGCGGGCTTTTTAACTGATCGGAACAGCATAGAAAAGATTTCTGAATAACGCTGTTTATTATTAGATTACAGAAAATTGTCTGTATTTATAATTTTTGATTCGCCAAAGGCATACGATTTAAAAAATGACTTGTGGCCTGCATCTATTAATATATATCTGCCGGAAGGTTCTTAAGAAGAGCGAACTCCTCTATAAGAGGTTTAAATTTTTCTCTACCATTGTTACTAAGACAATTATAAAAAAGGAGTGCAAGTTCGGGCGCTGAGAGTTGGGCTCTTAAAAGGTTTGTATATAATTTTTTATCCTTCTCAGGGTTATTTTTTACGAACTTTACTATGTTGTACATATTGCGAAAATAATGACCAAGTAAATGCTCGTAATCACGGTAAAAATGAAGATATCTTTTATTGATAGAGCAATCGTCTGCTCCACTCAAATTTTTCGCATTATAATATACAAATTCTTTATAAATGAATGCAAGGCAGTCGCGACCATTGCGCGTAACATTAGGATTCAGCCATGAGTGGCTAATATTTTCGACTATTTCGTTATGAAGCCCTAGCATCTGGAAAAAGGTATTCTCAAAACTTTGGGTCCTGAGCGTTTTATTCTGGGCCTCCATTTGGTGTTTTTGCCCTTTGAGTTCTCCTCTTGTAAGCGCAAGCTCTTTACGCTGAAGTTCCAGTTCTTTGCGCTGGAGTTTAATTTCATGGCGCTGTAAAAAAATTGCGAATATAACACCAGCAAAGGCCAAACCAGAAAACAGGGCGTTAACAGCACCAAACATATCGCCAAAGGTGCCGCGATTTTCAATATAATGAAGACGATATCCAGAAATAATCCAAAATAGGATTATCGCTGCTATCAAACAAATCAGGTGCCACACCTTCGGCCCAGCTATATCTTTTTCATTATCCATTTACTCAGAAGACCACTTGCGACAGAGTCGCTTTAAAAAGATAAAT
>CAZDUP010000166.1:0-5981 GCA_964508625.1 uncultured Thermodesulfobacteriota bacterium | reverse complement strand
ACCGTGCTCCTTGACGATGGAATAGGAAATGGAAAGTCCGAGGCCCGTGCCGCCGCTCTCGCCCCTGGTCGTGAAGAACGGCTCGGTTATCCTGTCGAGCACCTCTCTGGTCATGCCCGCGCCCTCGTCTTTCACCTCGATGATGACCTGCCCGGCCCCGGCATCGTGGCGCGTGGAGACAAATACGCCCTTTGTCCTGTCGGCAATGGCATTGAGGGCGTTGAGCACCAGGTTTATGACGACCTGCTCTATCTTCTGCGAGCTGCCCTTTACAGTCGGAAGCTTTTCGTCGCAAGCGACTGTAAGCCTGTCCGTGGACTTCACTATCTGGCTCCCGAGCATCGAGACTGCCGCGAGCACGGCCCTGTTCACGTCAAGCTCGCCTTCGGGGCTGGCCTTGTCGGCCCTCGAGAAGTCCTTGAGGTTGTCCACAATGCCTTTTATCCTCCTCGATCCCTCCGTTATGCCGGAGAGGAGCTCCGGGACCACGTCGGACATCTCGGAGAAGGGCAGGCCGCCCAATGAAAAATCCCCGTTCTCGCGGTAGTACGCCTCGAGTATCTTCCGGGCGTCGTTCCACGCGTCGGCGAGAAGAGCCGAGTTGAAGAGTATGAAGTTGTTCGGGTTGTTTATCTCGTGGGCCACTCCCGAGGCGAGAGTTCCTATCGAGGTCATCTTGTTAGCATGGATGAGCTTGGCCTGCATGAGGCGCGCCTCCTCCTCCATCCTCAGTATCTCGGTGAGGTCCTTTATGGTGCAGAGCACCATCCTGCCCTCGCGGAGCTTTATCATCCGGCCGGTTATCGAGACCATTACCCTGCCGCCGTCCTTGCGCCTGGCCTCTATCATCTCAAGCCTGGACCATGCCTTCGAGCCGCCTGGCCTCAGCCTGGAAGCAAGGTCCATTGGCATGAACGGGAGGGATTCGCAGTCGAGGAGTTCCTTGAGCGAATACCCGAAGAGCTCTACGGCAGCCGGGTTCGCGTCCATAACGCGCAGGCTCTCGTCGCACAGAAGTATCTGCGCGTCCTGGTTCTGCTCGAATATCATTCTAAAGCGCTCCTCGCTCTCCCTCAAGGCCTCCTCAGCGTTCTTTCTGGCCGTGATATCTCTCTTTACGCCGAGCACGAGCTCCCTGTCGCCCACCTTGAACGGCGTTATCGCCAGGTCCACCCATAACGTGGAGCCGTCCTTTTTCCGCAAAGGCATCTCCGGGACAAACCCGCCATCCTTCCAAAAGGCCCTGTGCTCTTTCATGGTGTCGGCATACTCAGGGAAGGTGAGCAGGCTCACGTCCGAAGAGAGTATCTCGTCGCGGGAGTATCCCACCATGCGGCAGCCCGATATGTTCACGTCAACATAGCGCCCCAGCGTGTCTATAACGAACATGCCGTCCATGGCCGACTCGAATATGGTCCTGAGCCTCTCCTCGCTCTCCCTGAGCGCGACCAGTGCCCTTCTATGCTCCGCGGCTTCGTCTATCGACTGCAGGGCAAAGCCTATGTCGGCAGCAAGGCTCTCAAGGAGGTATATCATGCGTTCTGTGAAGATGCCTGCCTTGCCCGAACAGACGCTCAGTGCCCCGAATACCTGGCCCCTTATCAGGACCGGAAATGCCGCGCAGCCCTTTAGCCCGAAGTTCTCCTGGCCCTCTCTCCACGGCGCCGCCGATTCGTCAGTCTCAAAGTCCGGGCAAACGACCTGAGTTCCAGTGCTGATGGCCATGCCCGCTGGCCCCACTACGGGCGAAGCGTCGCGCCTGTGGCCTAACATCATGAGGCATTCCCTGTCGCGGCCCGCAGCGGCAAGAGGTTCGACTTGTCCCGGCTCCAGGCCTGCCCTGCCTATCCATGACATCGTGAAACCCGCCTTCTCGACCAGTATGCGGCAGGCCTCGTTCATGATGCGCTCCTTGTCCGCCTCCCGCACGAGCATCTTGTTGACCTCGGCGCTGGTCTCAAGGAGCGAGTTAAGGAGAGAGACCGCCTCCCTGTCCTTCCTGTGGGCCCTCTTGACCTCGTAATACCTGATCTCGCGCTCTACGGCCGGGACGAGCCTGAAGAGCTTGTCCTTCAATATGTAGTCGTCGGCCCCGGCCTTCATGGCCGTTACCGCGAAATCCTCCCCCATCATGCCGGAGACGATGATGACAGGAAGATCGAGCCCTGCCTCCCTCACAGCCTTGACAACGTCGAGACCGCTCATCCCCGGCATGCTGTAGTCAGATATGACCAGGTCCCAGCTGTTGCCGAGGGCTTGCTTCAGGGCCAACTCGTCATAGACGCGCAGAAAGTCCATTTCGTAGCCCCGGCGCCTGAACTCGTGCATGAGGAGCAGGAGGTCGTCTTCCGAGTCTTCGACTACAAGCACCCTTAATTTTTCAGGCAGAACGCTCACCTCATTCCTGCTATGGAATTTTCCTCCCCGTCAAGTGGGAGGGCCTTTCAAACAATGCTCACCGCTCCAACGTAAAATAAAAGACCGCGCCCACGTCCTTTTCGCCTTCGGCCCATATCTCTCCGCCGTGGCGCAGTATTATCCTGCTGACCGTTGCGAGGCCGATGCCGGTGCCTGGGAAATCCTTCTCTCCGTGAAGGCGCTGGAACGGGCTAAAGAGATTCCCGGCGTACCTCATATCAAAACCAGCGCCGTTGTCCCTGATGAAGAATACGGTCCTTCCGTCCCTGACGCCAGATGAACCGAACTCTATCCTAGCCACCTCCCGCCTGCCGGTGAACTTCCATGCGTTCCCGATCAGGTTCTCAAGAGCCACCCTCAGGAGATCCGGGTCACCCTGGACCGAAAGGTTCTCCTCGATGACAAACTCTGCCTTGCGCCCGGGATGGACTTTTCTCAGGTCAGCCGCGATGGCCCGCGCCATGCCGCTCAGGTAGACCCGTTCGCTCCTCATCCCGGCCTTCATCACCTGCGAGAGCTTCATGAGCGCGTCGATGAGCTGCCCCATGCGGAGGCTCGCGGCCTGGAGCCTCTTGAGGTAATCGGCCCCGGTCGAATCGAGCCGCTCCGAATAGTCTTTCAGCAGCATCTGGCTGAAGCCGCCTATGACCCTGAGCGGAGATTTCAGGTCGTGCGCCACGCTGTAGCTGAAGGCCTCGAGCTCCCGGTTTGCAGCCTCGAGCTCCGCGGTCCTCCGGGCCACCCTCTCCTCGAGCTCGGCGTTAAGTCTCCTGACCTCGTCCTCGGCCCTCTTTCTCTCGGTTATGTCCTGCACCGTGCCGGACATCTTCAGGGGCCGTCCAGAGGGGTCGAACGTCACCTCGCCCTGCTCGTGGACTACCTTTTCAGTCCCGTCCGAGAGCACTATCCTGTGGTCGATGGAATACGCCCTCTTTTCGACAAGCGCTTCGTTGACGCACCTTTGCACGTACTCCCTGTCCTCGGGGTGGACGTAGCCTAAAAAGGCGTCGTATGTGGCCCCGAACTCCTGGGGCGCGACGCCGAATATCCTGTATATCTCGTCAGACCAGCGGAGCTCATTGGTCACTATGTCCCAGTCCCAGTTCCCTATGTGCGCTATCCTCTGCGCGTTCTCGAGGCTCGCCTCGCTTTTGATGAGCGCATCGTGGGAGCGTTTCAACTCGGTTATTTCCGTGGATATCCCGGCCACGGCATAGGGCCTGTTGTCAGCCCCCTTGAGGCCGAACTTTACGGATACGTACGTATGCAGGCCGTCGCTTAAGGGGGCGGTCTCCTCGAATTCGACAGGCTTATCTGAAGAGAGCGCCTTCATGTCATTGGCGCAGAAGGCCTCTGCTATTTCAGCAGGAAATAACTCATAGTCCGATTTGCCCCTTATCTCCTCGCTCGTCTTTCCGAAGACCTCCTCGCATCTTCTGTTTATGAAGAGATATCTGCATTGCGGGTCTTTGGTATAGATTATGCTCGTTGTGTTCTCCATTATGGCGCGGAATCTCTCCTCGCTCTCTGCAAGGGCATCGCTCCTGTGCTTTATATCCGCCGCCATCCTGTTGAAGGCCTCGGAAAGGCGGCCTATCTCGTCGCTGCTCCCCACAGGCACGCGCACGCCGTAGTTGCCGGAGGCCATCTCGGCAGAGGCCGAGGCGAGCGCCTTCAACTGCCTTATCACGAGCCTGTAGAAATAGAGGACGAGGCCGGATATCAGCGCCACTATCAGTGCCGCTGCGACTATGGCATAGACCTGCAGAGTGCGCACCGGGGCCAGGGCCTCAGTCCTGTCAACCTCGACCAGGAGCACCCATCCGAGCTCAGGCATGCAGAATGACGCTCCGGCGACCTCCATGCCCCTGTAATCGTCGTAGAAACCGGAATGGTCCCTGTCATCAGTCAGACAGGCGCGGACAGCCTCTGAATCTACGCGCTGGACGAGCACCGAGTCCTCTATGAGCCAGGAAGGGGTTATCATGAGCATGTCCCTGTTCACGAGGTACAGGTCAAAGGTCCTGAAGCCGGGGACTACCTCCCTTGGGCGGCCGCCGACCGCCTCCATTCCTGGCCTGAATATATGGCCAAGCCTCTCAAATGGGATGAAGCCCGTGAGCACGCCGATAAGCCTTTGGTCCTCCATGCTCATAAGCGGGACAGAGATCGCGAGCTCGGGCTTGCCCATGTATCCTGACTGACGGATGGCAACGGAAGCCCCCTCCATGCCTTTGATGAAGAACTCCTCCTCTGACATGTCGGCCCCGAGGACAGAGCTGTTTGTCGAAGCCATTACCCTTCCATGGGTGTTTGTCACGGATACCCTGTAGAAGTCCTTGAGGAGGGGCAGCTTATTTTCGGTGATATATCTGCCAAGGGACTCGCTCTGGCCGTCGCCTGGCTCAAGTATCATCCCGGCCCCGGACCTTATGACGCCGTCGCTGGAGAAGTCCTGCATCCTGCTCAATGCCATCTGGAGAAAGAGCTCGACGTCGTCGGCCCTTGCCTCGGCTATGACCCTGAGCTCCTCGATGATGAGCCGGTCGATTGTGAGGCTTATGACTTTGAGCGATAGAAAAAAAATCAACACGATTGGAAGGAGGATTAGAAGGAACGCCAGGATTGTCTTGTATGCAAGGGAGAATTGCCTTTTCATGCGCTCTAAGGGTGACGGAATCCGGCGTATTTTCTGGATGGGTGCTTCTGGAGCCGTTGGGACAGGAACCGTTTATCTTTATCAGGTGCGCTGGCAAGTCATGTCTGTCTGTTCTTCTCCCTGAACCTCGCCCTCGCCTCTTCTATTATCTTGAGGGCCGCCTCTTTGCCGGCCCACCCCTCGACCCCGGTCTTTTTCTTTTCGAGGTCCTTGTATATCCTGAAGAAGTGGCCTATCTCGCGAAGCAGGTGCGGCGGGACGTCCTTCAGTTCTTTTATAAAGTTCCAGAGCGGGTCCTTGAGCGGAACGCAGAGTATCTTCTCGTCAGGCCCTTTCTCGTCCCACATCTTGAAGAGGCCCACTGCCCTCGTATCTATGTGGCAGCCGGGAAATGTCGGCTCCCAGACCAGGACGAGCGCGTCGAGCGCATCTCCGTCCCTGCCCAGAGTGTCCGGTATGAAGCCGTAATCGCTCGGGTAATGCACGGCGGAGAAGAGCATCCGGTCGAACCTTATGACCTTCTTTACCGGGTCGTACTCATACTTGTTCCTGCAGCCCTTTGGTATCTCTATGAAGACCGTTACCGAGTCATTGCCCAAAAAGCCCTCCTTTGTCGAAAAACCGGCAGGACTTTTAATATTAAGTTAAAATATGACACAAGACAGTTTACATTATGTAGAGGGCAACTGTCAACCGGAGCTGACAGGCCGGGGCTCAGCCGATGCCGCTGGTACCCTGACTGTCGGTCTGGTTCCTGATGGCGAAGGTGATGAGCTGCGGCCTGTTCTGGATGTCGAGCTTGTGGAATATGCGCTGGAGATGGGTCTTGACCGTCGGTTCGCTTATGCAGAGCCTGTCAGCTATTTCCCTGTTCCTGTAGCCCTGGCCAACGAGGTTCACTACC